>JAHEJI010000133.1 GCA_024638965.1 Planctomycetaceae bacterium | reverse complement strand
AAGGTCTCTAACAACCAGAACTTACAACCTTGGATATATCATTTAGTTCCGCGGGTTCCGGCAAGAGAAACTCAACCAATCCCAGAATTGCACCGGACTTGCTGATTGGATCTTTAGTCGTTTCAATCCAAGCATTCGACCGTTCAACACCCCGACTCTAAGTGCTCCGCGACGAAACTGCTCGATAACCTTCACTTCGGCTGTAATCGTTCGCAATGTAAAGAAATGTAACTTGACGACAGACTGGCTGCAACTGCGCGGCCAAATTCTCGGGAAGTGAAAAATCGGAAATTGCGAGTTCCCCCGACACGGTGCGCGCCGCTGGCGCATATTTTGTGAGTCGCGAGCGACTTGCGACGGTCGAGGCCACGCAATCTTATTTACCACTGGCACCCGACCTCATTGTCGAAGTCGTTTCACCCGAAATCCACGTTCCCGTCGTCAAGGATTCAAAAACCAATAAAAGTGAAGTCTGAGCTACACGTCGGAGGTGTTGAATGTTGAAGTGGCCAGGCAAAAAAACTCGTATTGGTCAGCTTTACGAATAATGTTCAAATATTAGATGGGCAGCGCCACTTTCTATGAGCGGCAAGGCGCTGGCCGTCGGTTTTTCTGCATCCAACCAACGCCTAGAGCCTTGCCGCTCACAGCTGAGTGAAACATTGTGTTTTCCCTGCGAGAGACCGAATCTGGCGCTGTCCAATCAGGTAGCACAGCTGACGTTCGGTCATCTTGACCATCAAATGTTGGTGAGGAGCTATCTTAAACCAACGCAATTCACGGTCGAATCAATCCAGTCAAGGATGCTGAGATGGCAAAAAACCAAAGAGAACGGAAACTCGCAAAAAAGAAAAAACGTGAACTCCACCGCCGCAACGAAAAACTAAAGTCACAATCACGTCGGATTGTCGAGCCATCTGCCAAGATATCGAGGAAGCTGGAAGAAGCTTACGAATTGATTGACCGAGGCCATTTCGATGAAGCGGAATCGACCATCAATCGCTTGGTCAAACGATATTCTCAAATTCCGGCGGTCATTGAAGCCCAGCTGTACTTGTACCAGACGAATGACAACCTTGAGCAATGCTGTTTGGCGGCGAAACAGCTGATGAAGTTAACACCGAATGATCCTGATGCGGTCATCATGTATGCTCAGTCATCGCTGTTTTGCGCTCGGGCATCTATCGCGTTTGTCAATTATCGAAAGTTCCTGAAACGCTGGCCAGACCACGAAAATGCGACGAAGGCTCGCGCTGCAATGGGGATCTGCCAGCCCGAATGTTTATCGCGGATTGATCGCTCGCGCCGTTCGGGTTTTACAGATCTGACACTCAACAATGGCGGACTCGAACTATTTGCCAGGCACGAAGAATCTCTGGAGCAACTACAGGCTGGAAACTTTGAAGTTGCGATCACATTATGCCTTGACGTCTTGAAGGTTGAGCCAAAATTTTTGCCGGCCCGTAACAACCTGGCGACGTGCTGTTTTCAAAGCGGAGATTTGGAAAGCGCCGCTACGACAGCAAGAGAAACCTGCCGCCTTGCCCCTGACAATCGTTATGCGGAGGCAAATTTGGCGAAGCTGGAGTTCTTGACCGGCAATCTGGATCAAGCAAATGCGATCGCCAATCGAATCGCCTTGAATCCGCCCCACGAACAGGATCCATTGGTAGCCGCGATCGAATCTTTAAGTTATCTCGGCCGCGATGAAGACGTTGTGGCGTTATCCGCCACCCTTGATCAAGTCGCGAAAATTGATGACGAAAGACGAGCGATTGGCTTGCATCACTTTGCCGTTGCCGTCTTTCGGCTAGGCGACGAAAAGAAAGCGCGACGCCTTTGGGCACGTTGCCTGAAGCACATGCCATCGCATGCCGAGGCGATTGCGAACTTGAACGATCTGGATTCAGACGACGGGCACGCCGCTTGGGCGGACCCCATTTCCAAATGGATTCCAAAGCCCGCACTTACCCGATTGATTGAATCTCAGGACAACAATCAATCGAAAAGTAGAAGTGTCATTTGGGAGAATTCCGTAATCCAAGCGCTCATCCCTGCGCTGCTTGACCGAGGCGACCCTATTGGCCGTGAATTTGCACTTCGGTCTGCTATATCGGATGCATCGCCACCAATGCTCGACGCACTAAAACAATTTGCTTTTGGTCATCGGGGTCCTGATGCGATGCGTTACGAAGCTCTCATGTTTCTGCATCGGGAAGGCGTCATTGACGCAGGCCCGCATCGTTTCTTCAGTCGAGGCATTTGGAATGATGTGCAGTTGTTCGCACCCGAAATTGTCTTTGAAGCCACCAAACAAGTTGAACCTTGGGAATCGAAGCTCGCAGAAATTGGATTCAATGCTCAAGGTTGTGGCGATTACGAGGAAGCGGAAGAAATCTGGCTTCAGATCCTGGAACGTGACCCCGACAACGCGTCGGCCGCATTCAATTTGGCTGTCGTTTGGATGAATCGCGATGGAGCGACTGGCCGAAAGAAGGCTACCGCGAAGTTCGAGGATTTGCATGAAAAACATCCAGACTACCTGTTTGCGTCGCTTGCGTTGGCGAACATCGCGGCGAAAGATGGTAATTTTGTCCGTGCGGGCGAATTGCTCGGCAGCGCGATGCAGCAAAAAAGACTCCACGTGACCGAAGCAACGGCGTTATTCTGCGCTCAAATTCAAATTGCTGTTGAACGGCGTGAATTTGATTCAGCGGAAATGGCTTACGAGATGCTCGTCAATCTTGTTGGTGAAGATCATCCGACCGCGATTCAATCACGCGACTTGATTGATCGGCCCGCTTCGCTGCTTCAACGACTTGCACATTCATTTTCACCATTTTGATTGTCGGTTTGTCATCGCGTTTGGATGATGATTGTCAATGGCGCGATGCAATTGGGGGCTGGGAAAGGAGATAGCCTGAGTCCGGCAATTCGACTGGTTTTGAAAAACAAAAAACGACTGGAGCAGGAGCGAATCCCGGGGGGTTAAGCGATGATGCCGTACAGCGGATCCGAGGCTTCTGATCGACGCCCGCGCTGGGCAACGACGTAGATGCCTTTCCGGCGAACGGGGCTAATCAAAGGGTGGTCGGGAAGTCTCTGGCAAACCGATCGCCAAACTCATTCGCAGCATCGACTTTTTCTTGCTTTTGGTAATAAGCGGTCGTCGGATTCAAGTGAGGGCAAAAAAGTTTTCCTACTTCAACACATGAAGAAGTTCAGCCGCATTCCAGGCGCGACTCTAAAGGACAAAATGAATTTCGTCCAGGCGAATCAAGTCTGGAGAATCTCACCGATAGAGTTGAAATAGCGAAAGGAAAGGCAAAATTTTAGAAGTAGCGGTCCAGTGAATTGCTCCCCTTTCTCTTTATCAATTAAACTGTAGCCTCAATTGCAAACCCTTTTGTCGGAATTTCGATGAGACTTTGTTACTGGACATTCGTGATCCTCGCTACGGCATTGCTGTTGAATTTGGCTTCCTTCAACTCTGCCTTGTGGGCTCAAACTTCCATCGAGCAATTCGAGGGCGAAGATCCAATCCAACCAGGTGAGCAAGTTCGTCATTATGGAAATATTTTGCGAGGAGAGAATCCTTCTGATCAAGGCAACACTAACATTGCCAGGTGCAATCGACCGCCTGCTGAAAAGGAACGAATCGGTCCCGATTTCGATGATGTGACGACGAAAGGCATCATCGACTTTGAGAGACCTGCTGATGCGGTGCAGTTAGTTGGCGAGTCAGGATCACAGTTCATTCCCGAATCGAGTTCCAAATGCCAGTGGGTTTTTGCTGACGGCGTTCTGACCGCTTCGCCTAAATGGGATAGTGTCGTGACCCCGGAAGCCTATCAGGATTTCCGCCTGCATCTAGAGTTTAATTTGAATGATGCGGGTGATGTGCCGCGCGAACGAAATGGAAACTCGGGAGTCTACATTCAGCAACGCTACGAGTTGCAAATTCTCAACTCGTATGGGGTTTTAGAAGCCGACTATAAATTTGACGATTGCGGTTGCATCTACGGCATGAAGAAGCCCGACATACTGGTTTGCAAACCCGCAGGCGAGTGGCAAAGTTTCGACATTGCTTTTCGCGCGGCTCGTTTTAAGGGATCGCAGAAAACCGAAAATGCGCGAATTACGGTTTATCAAAACGGCGAGCTGATTCATGACGATGTTGTACTGAAACGAAAGACGGGTGCGGGCAAAAACGAAGAAAATTCGGCGCGGCCGATTAAATTGCAAGGCCATCACAATCAAGTTCGTTTTCGTAACGTCTGGATTCAGAAATTGCTGCTTTGCAATCAACCGGGAGTGCCAGAATCAATTCCCAGAATCACGGTCAGTCAAAAGTCATTGCCGTTGCGGGGTGAGCCATTCAAAATCAACGGTAATGATGCGTTCGTCATCCTTCCGAAAGGTTGGCAGAACAAAAAGGATATCCCGTGGGTTTGGTACGCGCCGACTTTGAGCGGACTTCCTGCGAAAGCGGAGCAGTGGATGTTCGAGCGGTTTCTTGCAGCTGGCGTTGCGATTGCCGGAATCGATGTGGGCGAGTCGTACGGCAGTCCGAAGGGGCGCGCGAAATATGGTGATTTTTATAACTACTTGATCGAATCGCGAAATTTCAATAATAAGCCTTGCCTGCTCGCTCGGAGTCGCGGCGGATTGATGCATTACAGCTGGGCGGCTGAAAATCCCCAGTCGGTTTCGGGGATCGCGGGAATCTATCCGGTTTGCAACATCGCGAGCTACCCCGGAATCGAAAAAGCTTGTAGTGCGTTCGAGCTGACCGCGGAACAACTGGCCGCCGATTTGGCGAAGCATAATCCGGTTGATCGACTTGCTGGACTTGCCGCAGCGAGCGTGCCGATTTTTCACCTGCATGGTGATCGCGACAAAGTCGTCTGAAACGCTTGTGGAATTTGTGTTAACCAGCCTTGGTCGTCCGCTGCACACGCATCCGGTTCCCAACAGCCAGTTGTGGCTGACTTTCCCGGGCGGTGAAGGGCCTGGCAAAGGCAAACACGTCGTCCTGATCGCGGCGGATCAGGAATATCGCAGCGAGCAATCGATGCCGATGTTGGCAAACGTTTTGTCGCAGCATCATGGTTTTGACTGCACCGTTCTGTTTTCGGTCAACGATCAGGGTGAAGTCGATCCAACCTTGCCGGCTCCGTTTAAGGAAGAAGACAAACAGCAGCATCACCGTATTTCGGGCCTTGAGCATTTAGCCAAAGCCGACTGCCTGATTTGGCTTTCGCGATTCATGCAGTTGCCTGACGATCAATTGAAACACTTTCATGATTATTTTGATTCAGGGAAACCGTTAATCGCTTTGCGGACTGCGAATCACGGATTCTGGGGTGGCACAAGGTACCTCAAAGACGGCCAGCAGGTTTCCTTGCGCGAAATGCTGGGCGGCACTTTCATGGGGCACCATGGAGGCTGGCATCGTGAAGCAACTCGCGGAATGATTGTGCCTGAAAACGGAGCGCATCCCATTCTGGCGGGAGTGCAAGACATCTGGGGACCGTCGGATGTCTACCGCTGCCACAATGAAAAATTTCCGTTTCCTGATTCCTGCACGGCTCTGGTGATGGGCCAGCCGTTAGTCGATCTCACGCCCGATGCCGGACCGAATCCGGAGAAAGAACCGTTGCCCGTCGCGTGGACAAAAACGTGGGTTGGCAACCGGGGACTGTCGACAAAGATTTTTCACTTTACGATGGGTTCGGGAAAAGACTTTGAGAACTCCGGAGTTCGCAGATTGACGGTGAACGCAGTCTATTGGGGGCTTGGAATGGAAGACGCGATCAAGGCAAAAAGTTCAGTCGACCCCATTAGCGAATACCTTCCGCTGAAATCCGGATTCAATTACGAAAAATTGGGCGTGCGGCCTCGCAAACCTGCATTCTATGCACCCAAGTCAAGCGAGAAATAGTTGCACGCGGCATGCACGGTTATCCTTTCGATGAGACATTAAGTCCTTAAAAACTTTGTTTTGCTCGAGAAAGCAGCAGTCTTGCGGAAGTCGCGAACATTTTGCGCAACCGGCTTTTTGAATCGCCAAGCTCAACAACACTCGCAGAGTTACGGACTTCCTTCCACCCACGAAGTGCCAAGCGTTGGTTGACGAATTGAATGCCAAGTACGCAGAGACAGCAATTTGAGCCTGTCATTCTTGAGATTCGCTTTGGAGGAACTTGGTTCGGAAATCGCCGAGGCGTACCTGCTCAAAGAGCTGACCAAATCGACGGGGACCTCTATTCCGCGCTGTTACCGATCGCCAAGCAGTTTGCCGAAAAGAAATCGCCGCTGGCTGCTACATTAATTTACCGTGCTCTTGCCGATTCGATACTCGCCCGCGGCGCAACGAAGAATTACAAAATCGCCGTCGGCGATATCAAGCGCGCTGCCAAATTAGTCGACTCCATCACCGACTGGCAAGGCCACCCCGACCACGCCGCCTATCTTGAATCCCTCCGCTTCTCACCACGCCCGCAAGTCCGCCTTCTGGAGCAAAATCAAGTGATTTTCGCGGTGGGAAGTGAATTCGGTCGATGAAGCCGTTCCTGTAAGAGTTTGTCAAGCGAGGACGGTTTCCACCTGGGTCATTCCTGTAAGAGTTTGTCAAGCGAGGACGGTTTCCACCTGGGTCAGTGCGTACGCTTAGCGCGTTGGACGTTAGTCCTTTTTCGAAAATGGTGTGATGTAAGTGCAATTTTTTAGAATGTTGTGAATTGATTTGTCCGCCATGATCGTCGTCGCTGCGGGAAGTTGCGATCGTTCTTGTCTAGGCGATTGCTCCCGAAACATTCCTTCGCGAGGTACCGCTCAAGTCAACGCAACGTGCGGCCGGGATCGCTTGCGATCAATTCCGCATCAACGGCTTCATTCGAGTTGGCCCAAACGGGAGGGATCTCAATCCGCCGTGGCGGATTGGATCGAACAACCTTGGCCGATCTTAGTTCGTGTTGTCTCCTTCTGAGTTTGCTTTCGTCGTTCCGAATCTCAGGGGTTGCATTGCTTAGTTCATCCGGTCGAGAGCTGGCGGCACTCGGCATACGTTTTTCTCTTGCTCAACATTTGCCAAATGATGGTTGCCAACTTGCGCATCACAGCGACTCGGGCGATGGAAGATCCACGCCGTCGCTTGATACGTTTGAACCACTCTCGCAATCGCGGGTCCTTACGCAAAGCCTGGTAAGCGACTTGGGCCAGTAGCCAGCGGGCCATACTACTGCCAGCTTTCGTAATGCTACCTAGTCGCTGATCTTTCTCTCCGCTGTTGCGGCAGCCAGGAGTCAGGCCCCAATAATTGGCCAGACTGTGAGAACGTGGGAAACGTTCGACGCGACCAACACGACATGCCAAAGCGACCGCAGTGAAGCCGCCCACTCCCGGCATTGTTCTCAACAGTGTCGCTTGTTCGCTGCCGCGATAGCGCTCCGCGACCGCCTGTTCCAGTTCTTTGAATCGTTTTTCAACATGTTCCAAGTCATCCAACAAGTGATTCATCTCCAGCCGACCTATGGCTGGCAAGACCAACTTCTTGAGCCAAGCGATGGCCGCCAAAGTGGGAAACGTTTTGGTCGGCATATGCCACTGCAAGTTATGTTGTCGGAGAATCTGTTTAATCTTGTTGATCACACGGGTTCTCGCTTGTCGGGTTTCTTTGCGGAGTGTCGTCAATCGACGGTTCTCCCGGTCCACAGGCGAAGCAATGTCCACGACTCGCCAGCCGCGCACGGGCTTTCCAGCCAGTAAACGGCCTCGGTTTACCCAGAGCACTTCACTTAACGCGGCGGCATCGCGACGATCTGTCTTGCGCTTCTGTCTGTTTTCTGGTTGGATCAAGACCACCTTGTGGCAGCGGTAGTCTTCAAGCATACGGATGAGCCAATCATTGAAGCCACAGACTTCGAGCACAGCCACAAACTGCTCGTCCGACTGCAGGCGATCCCGCGTCAGGCGTCGAAAGAACTCAGTGACCTTGTCCGGCTGAGTCGAAACTTGACGAGCAAGTATGACATCGCCATCCTCATTGCGAAGTGACACCGTAAGTTGACGGGCGTGTTGGTCGATACCTAGAAATAGCATGTTGGTTCTCCTGTCTATGGGACGTAAAACTTCCCAAGTTTGACACAGAAAACCGCTCCAGCTGAAACGGTTATTCTTACACAGATATTAACGCAGGTTCGAAGACTGCTTTCGTGCGGTCGATGTGCCCAAACGAGAGTTCACAGTGACGCCTAAATCCCGCGCATCCGGGTCTTGGGGGCTTTCTAAAAACCTCTGGTTTTGGGTTTTGTTCGGTTGCACGGTTGCAACGTTTTTCGAGATTTTGTTTTCCGAGATGAGTTTTTAGATAACTGTTTGTAAGGGGATTCTTAACGCCATTCGGTCGAATTGGGTCGGGGCTAAAACGAACGTTATTTGCACTCGTTTTGAGGCGTAGTCGATGATTCGCAACGACCAGATCTACCGACTACGGTACTGTTATGGAAAAACGCCAATGCAGACCTTCAACGATTCAAATCAAATGGCCAAGCAAAAAATGCCTGACACACGCGTACACGTACGCGTGTGATTTTCGGACGTCTGTCAGATTAAGTTCCGGCTACTACACATAAACAAATCGATCAGCGTTTCTTGCGCCATTCTTTGGCTTCATCTTTCCGGTCGGTCATTTCGTACATCAGGACGACGTAGTTCAATGCTTCGGTGAGACACGCTTTGTCCCGCGGAGAAAGTTTTGACTCTCGCTCTTTTAAGCCCTCATATCCCGAAAGAACAAGCTCTTCTGCTTCTTCAAACAGCTTGCGGCCACGCTCATCGTTTTCTTTGTCTTCATCGCTGACCATCACCCTGGCTTGTCCCAGCAACGCTGCACCCAACAACGAACAGGTATCAAATCTCTGCCACGAATCCGGGATTTGCTGGGACCTGATTTCCAGGCATTGGCGAAGATATTTTTCAGCCTGGCCAAATTGCCTGGCCTTGAGAAGTTCGATGGAAATATTGGTCAGATGCTTGGCAAAATCGAGACTGGACTTTCCAAGCCGCGCTTGAGTTTTCTCGATGAACTCCTCGTAAAGCGGTAATGACTCTTGAACATGTCCATAGCGTAGATTGGCCGTTGCCGTTTGCACGGTGAAACTAAGTGTGTCAGGGTGAGCGGGCCCGACGAATTGCTTGTTTTGTTTCGTCGCGGTTGACATCATCTTGAGTCCTCCTTCAACGTCTTTTCCAGTCAGAATCAGCAATTGGCCAAGGCTGAACCTGCTTTGAATCGTCTCCGGGTGATGCTCCCCTTGTGCCGCGGCCGCCAACTCTATTGCCTGTTCCATCAGCGGTCGTGCTTTTCCCGCTTCGCCGTCAGAAACATAAGCGACCGCCAGGTTGTTCATGCTCGTGGCAGTGCGCGGATGGTTTTCTCCCATGACCTTTCTGGTCAGTTCCAAAGATTCCTCCAGAAGTGGTATGGCTTCATCCAATTCTCCTTGCGTCCTCAAGCCCAAAGCCAGATTATTGAGGCGGCTTAAAGTTTGTGGGTGATCGTGGCCCAGCAGTTCTCTAGACGATTCATAACATTCCAGCTTGAGCGCTATCGATTTTTCAATATTGCCAACGTCGTCGAGCGCTGCGGCATAGTTTTGCAGACAACTCAGAGTTTTCGGGTGTTTTTCCCCTTGGACGAGTCCCATCGTTTCCCATGTCGACTCGAACAAAGGCAATGCCGTATCGAGATCACCCATTTCAGCACAGCAGTACGCGTAGTTTGCCTTGCTCAGAAGCGTGCTCGGATGATCGATCCCAAGTCGTTTTTTCTTGTTCTCCCAAACGGCCTTCAACATCGGCAAGGCACGTGCTCGCGCACCAGAATTCATATAAGCAAGTGCCAGATCCCCCCGCTTTGAAAGTGAAATGGGATGGTCAGCACCCAGTCGATCGTCTGAAATTATAGACGCATCTTCGAGCATTGGAATGGCAACTTTGAAGTTACCCAAGTCGACGTAAAGGCCCGCCAGATTGCCCATGATTCCAAGTGTGAGGCCACTTTCAAATCCTACATTTTCTTCCGCGAGGGTAAGCGCTTTCTCGAATACTTTTATTGCCTCGTCATCGCGACCGGCAGAATGAAGGCATCTTGCAAGACTGTTCATGCCCTGAATCGTTTCAAAGTTTTTCTCACCAAGCAGTGCCTTTCGCCCAGCCACAACATTCTCCAGTATGGGCAGGGCATTCTCAAAATCGCCTTGCGATCGGTAGGTCAAAGCCAGATTCTCCATGATGTCCAGGGTTGCCCGATGCTGGGGACCCAGCTCAGATTTTCTTACTTCGAAGACCTGTTCGTAGATCTCAGCGGCTTCGTCTTCCTTGCCGAGATTGCTCAGGCCAACGGCGAGGCTGTTCATGTATTGCAACGTTTCCGAATCTTCCAGCCCTAAGCCGTTTTCTGCGAGATTCACAGCGGTTTCCAAAAAAGGAATCGACCGACCAGCGTATCCTGATCCTCTCAGATTGACGCCAATGATCCAATTCAACCTCGCATCAGTTTGAGGATCGATATCGTCTCTCTGTTGGACCTTTTTTGCAGCTCGATCCAGCAATTCCCCGAGAGTCGTTTTTCTTCCAAGTCCCGTATATTCATAACTGTCCGAAAACCGGTCCTGGCCCTCGACGCTTGTAAGTGCCAAAAAATCCTCAATGACAAAGTCGCTAATTGCTTCGGCATATTTTCGTTGACGTTCTTCCTTTTTCCGGGCTTCCGTTTCTGAGGCGGCAGCCCGCGTTGCCTGCCGGGTCATTTCCTCGGCTCTCAACTTGGCTGCCCGCTCGCTTTCTGCCCTCTTCGATTCAGCGTTCCATGCCGCGACAGCGTCCTTTTCGGCGCGCAACGCCCTCATCAGTCCCCAAGATGTGCCGGAGAAACCCGCCAGCAAAACCATGAGCAGGGAACAGACGGAGACAACGGCAATCCGATGTTTTCTGGTGAATTTCTTGACGCGATAAACTGTCGATGGTGGCCGGGCCAGCACCGGATCGTTGTCAAGAAACCTCTTTACATCGGCCGTCAGCGCCGAAACTGCGTCGTAACGTCGGTGCCGTTCCTTTTCCAGTGCTTTCAGGACAACCCAATCCAGATCGCCGGCGAGCATTTTATAAAGACTGTAACTATCCGACTTACGCAATTCGACGGTGCCAGAATTGGAGTTTCCTCCGTGACTCAGCCTGCTGCTTGGTTTTTTTGGCTCCTGTTCCCGAATCAATTCAAGGATTCGCAATACTGGTTGATCCCTCATGGACTTCGGATCCAGCGGCGTGTACCCGGTTAACAACTCGTACAGCATGACGCCCAACGAATAAACGTCGGTACGAGTATCGATATCGTCCAAATTCAACCCGGCCTGCTCCGGACTCATGTACTTCAGTGTGCCGAGAATCTGCCCGATACCCGTGTGAAGCGATTGGTCCGTCAACCGCTGGGTGTTTTCCATTGCTTTGGCAAGTCCAAAATCAATGACTTTTGGAACCGGACGGTTGTCAATTTCAACAATCAGTACATTGGATGGCTTCAGGTCCCGGTGAATGATTCCTTTCTGATGAGCGTGTTGAACACCAGCGCAAACATCAAGGAATAGCTTCAGGCGTTCCCGGATTCCCGGATTCTTTTGCGCGCAGTACTCCGTCAGCGTTAATCCTTGAACCAACTCCATTGCAAAGAAGGGTTGGCCGTCCGGCGTTGTACCCGCATCGACAATCCGCGCGATGTTCGGATGATTCATCAACGCCAACGCCTGCCTTTCGGCATCAAATCGTGCGAGGATCTCCCGCGATCCCACACCCGATTTGATCACTTTCAAAGCAACGCGCCGACGAATCGGTTCCGTTTGCTCAGCCAACCAAACGCTGCCCATCCCTCCTTCCCCCAGTTTCTTCAAGACACTGAAGGGGCCGACCTTCTCGAGTTGCATGTCCGTGTTGGTCTCATCCGGTCGAACCGTCGAATTCAGACAACCCGTTGGACCGGCATCGGATTGAAAGTCGCGTGTCGCCAGCAGCAGTTCCTGGGCAATCTGCTCCGCCTGCGTGCCCGCGTCGGCATAACGGGCCAACACCGGCGAGAAACCGGCCCGGAAACAAAGTTCAATATCGACGTCGATCAACTCACGCAACAATCGGTCCTGAGCCTCGGACTCAATGTCTTTCAACCAGAATCGAAAATCCGGGACATCATCCGGACTCCAGGACTCCTCGAATTGACTGCAAACAGAATCAAGCCACTTTTTCTGCTCAAGTTCGTCTTTGAAAGCCATTGGATCGAACTCCACTTAGTTGATTGTCGCCGGACGTCAATCCCTCGACGGTTGAGTATTTCCAATTTCCAAGCCTTTTGCAATTCAGGAGCACAATCTAGTGCGATAGTCGGTGCCGCTTTTACAAACTTGTACGTTATTTGCTCCACTCACAAAACCACCCATTTTCGGTTAGCCAGTCTTGCATTAAACGTTGCGCCACCGCCACGCATCCTCGTGGGTGCTGTAGACCAAAGTCGGCAGTTCTAGTCCCCGGGAGAGGTCGTGGAACCAGACGCTGGCACTGCAGGCTTCCATCACGACCAGATCCGCAGCATTGTTTTTTAGGACTGTCGTCAAGTAACCACGTTCCGACTTAACGAGCTGTGTCCGAGTTTCTCCCGTTTCTGAATCAAAAAAGTAGCCCATTGAGTTGAATTTACCCAGATCAATTGAGATGATGTTCATAACTGCTCCAAAGTTTGGGGGGTCGAAAATTATGGCGTGCACTAACACGACCACGGGCTAGTCACCAGCTTACAATTGCAAATGACTCGCCCCCAAAACTTGGACTTACATGGATTCTTTATTTGGCTGCAACTTATGTCTCGACGTGGTGTCAGCTTAATTGAGTTTGTAGTCGTCTTGGCGATTCTCCGGCTCGGTGATCATCGCCGATTATCTGGCTAATTCAGTCGCGGTTTTTTCAATAGGTGTTACAAATGCTCCGATTAATTGCGATTCTAGGTGTACTTGTCTTCGCAACAGTACCGGCAATTGCCCAAACGAACGATGATATCGAAATTGCAGCAACGCTAAATCGAATTAGTACGACACTACGCCTCGCACACCGTGAGTCCGGTAAAACCGGTTCTGACCTTGAACTGGTTGATGAACAAAAGTCGCAACTCACCTATCTCAGGTCGGAATATAAGGAATTGGTTCAGTCGTATTACCAGCTGGAAACTGTTGAAAAAAACGACCGCGCTGCACTTGAGCAACTTGTCGCTGGATTGCCGGGCCTAGAACAAAAGCTCAACGATGAAATCCTGCTACCTCATCAGGTGCAGATTCTTCGTGCCAAGGTTTTCAACAAATTCGTTTTAGAACACAATGGAAACATGCTGAAAGCTATGGCGTCCAATTATCCGCACGAGTTTCGTCTTGATGACGGGCAGAAAAAACGATTGCAGGAAATTGAAGATCGAGTGTCCAAAGAAATGGAAGAGGTAAAAAAGCGATTCGAGAGGGAGGTGCTTGAGATTAGAGACAAGGCATCTGAGGATGCTCGGAAAACACTAACAATGGAACAGTTGAAGGCGCTGGGGAAATACCAGGACATTCCGCGAGGCGGTTCATTGTCGCCAGATAACCGAACGTTGGGCCCAAAGCCGGTAACGCGATAGCCTTGGGTCCTTGAATCTAATCGGCTAACCGTTAACCGTTCGTCCTCCACTTTGCCGTTATCACGCTTGGGAGACTGCTCTAGAATGCGGGCTGGATTTTTCATTCTGTGCGTCCTACTGCTACACAGCCATTGTTTTGCGCAAACCGATCAACTTCTTGAGCAGAAGTTAGTTCTTAGGGCGCTTGATCGTGGTCCGATATTTACACTTCTCGGTGACCTTAAACCGATGAGTACCGACATTTGGCAAGTTCCGCTCGACTCACCTGACCTGGACTTAGGGATGGTGGACAGAGTTCGCCGAATCATGTCTGTATTCAACGACGAACGTACTTACGGCGATGTGATCACGATTACGCACACGCTCAAAAATCAACAAAAACGTGAGCTCCAGGCCGTGGTCTTCGATCGCGTTGCGCTCGCCACTACGATAGAACGGCACCCAGACTATTTTGGCAAATACGGAATCACCGAATCTAGCCATCCACTCCATGTCGCTGTGACGATCGAGCATTTGCCGACGCTAGATCGCGAGCGCGGCTATGGGTACCTATTCGGCTATCCTGATCATGCGGTAGATTTCTTTTGTAATGCGCGAAGAAAATGGACGCAAACTGGTGAATTCGTGAAACGGGATTTCGTAACCATCAACACCTTCGGACCTAATGGGATTGTGTGGGCTGTACCCGAGGGTAAAAAAACACACCCAGAAAACCAACGATTTGTTGCTAGAGCTGACCAAATCAACGATGTATATCGCGAGCTTCGCAAGAAATGCGGAGACAATCATGTAAAATTATTGAGTTCGGTGCGAGAGTGGAAAGCGTCCAACCCGAAATTGGACGAAAAATAATCGCGTGATAACAATTGGGCGTTTGACTTCGCGGGCACCTTTTGAGCGGGCTTGAATCGTGATTGAAGTTTGGCTGTGATTAAGTTTTGAAGTGCCTTGAGTCCCGCCGAAGCTCAAACGCTTAGTTCAAAGTGCCCGATGGAGCGTCTAACATTCTCTTTGAAGCGTACACAGAAAGGTAGCGAGGACGAAACGTATCGATTGGATGTCGAAACCTGAACGGTGTTGAGAAAAACCTTCCGTTGCATCCCTCTTTTCAGAAATTGTCTCATCAAGTCGTTGACTCGCCAAGTTTCTGGCGAGAGCCAGAAAAGGACCCTTTGATGAATGAGCGTCTTATCAAGCGACATTTCAATTGAACACTGAAATCCGCCGCCTGCTGATCAATTTCGTGCCCAAAAATGTTGATTTTGGTCAATAAATGTGCGAACATGCGTCCGGAACAGACTTTGTTGGGAGCGAGGCAATGAAAAAGACTTCTTTAAGGCGCGCGTTCACGCTGATTGAGTTGTTGGTGGTGATATTCATCATCGGCATATTGATCGGTCTGGTGTTGCCGGCCGTTCAACAGATACGGTCATCGGCAAAGAGGGTTGAATGTGCTAACAACGAAAAATAGATTGCACTGGCGGTGCTGCACTATGAAAACACGTTCAGCGAATTCCCGCCGATGGCAACGATCGATGAATCTTTTGTTCACATGCCTTCAAGCGACAATGTTTCGAGTCCCAATTGGTCGTGGACCTTCCACATTCTGCCGTTTATCGAACGCAAAAACCAATACGACGAACTGGCTTCGGTGGAACTGACGGTATTCCTTCCAGATTACTGAGCACCGGACCATAAGCCAACAGCGCAACAAGAGCAGGTCTTGCTCTTACTTCAGACTCCTTTGTTCGTATGTCCTTCGGACATGGGCCCCGAACTAAACGAACATCGCCCATTGTGGATTGATATTGAAGACGTCGATCCAGATGACATCAGGCAAATTGTACCGGCTCGCTCAAATTACGTCGGAGTCAATTCGTTGCACGCATCGACTTGTTTCGTTCATGAGCGTCAGCTCGCGGCTACAATCCCAGAGCATAACGACGGGATATTCTCCGCTATCAATTCAGCGATCACCATCCAAGAAATTACAGATGGCTTGACCAATACTCTATTGCTGGGTGAACGTGCCTGGGAATATCGCGCGGGCGGTAATCAATATTACGCGTACGCTGCGACTTCGATCATCAATGGTTTCAGTAAGAAACCCGCTGGCGTCTATGGTCAAGGCGATAGTGATTCTTGTGCGACGGTTAATCAAGGGCAATGCATCAACTTCCCCCATGCGAACCCCAAACAAGCGATGAACACCTTTTCTTCCGCTCATGCAGGCGGAGCGAATTTTGCGTTCGCGGACGGATCGGTTCGATTCATTTCGGAATCTACAGATCCCGTTGCGATGACACGTGCAGCAAACATCTCCGATGGGGAGTTTGTGGGTGAACTCTAAACAACAATTTAAAGGTTCTCGATGTCTACGATTCGGTGGATCGTCGCGCAATGGCAAATTTACCTCATAACCAAACTTGTTTTCCTGATCCGTGTTCATCCGTGAAAGATCCGTGGCTAGTTTAAGCCAAGTCGCAGTCCGCGCTGGCGCGGCCCAACAGCACAGGATCAACCGGACCGATTCTCTTCTCGCAATCACAAACAGGGAACAGCACAAACAGAGACAGGTCCAGTTTAGCGGCTTTTTTTTGTGTCAAAGACTGGACCTGAATGGCTGGCAACAGCCCTTCGTCAAAAGTTAGGTCGATTTTTCCGTTGCCGAGACCTTCAACGTTTCTTCGCGCAAGTTGTCAAAAACACTCCGTTTTATGCAAAGCTAAGCAAAGGACCGTTTATTGAGCCGCTTTCTTGCGGGGCTTGAACCTGCTCGGGGCCA
>JAHEJI010000132.1 GCA_024638965.1 Planctomycetaceae bacterium | reverse complement strand
TGCTACCGACACGCCCACCAAAAAGGACGAACCGAATCCCCAGCCTGACATCGACTTCGACAAATGGGAGCAGATGAAAAACGGGCCTTACCCTGAGTCGACGCTGGATACTCCAGGCGTGGTGCAATTGAATGGTAAAGAACAGTGGCCTGACAAAACGAAATACGCGGATACAAAAAAAATCCCGGGCATGTGTCAGTTGTGCAGTACGATTTGCGGGATCGTCGGTTATGTCAAAGATGGACGCATAATCAAGATCGAAGGTAATCCAAACGATCCGAACAGTCGTGGTCGCTTGTGTGCTCGAGGTCAAGCTGGACTTAACCATCAGTACCATCCAGAACGGTTGCTCTATCCGTTGAAGCGAATGGGTGCTCGTGGCGAAGGGAAATGGAAACGAATCACATGGGACGAAGCGCTGGATGAGATTGCGGCCAAGCTGAAAACGATTCGCGAAGCGGGCCAGCCGGAAAATTTTGCCTTTCACCAAGGACGTCAACGATCCAAAGACGCGTTGAAAAGGTTCCTCGATGCCTTCGGAACCAAAACGCAACTTTCTCATCGCTCACTTTGCAGTGGCAATCGCCGTGCAGCGAATTTGACTTACCTGTGGGAAAGCGATTGGGATTTGAATGACGTTGAAAATGCAAAATACATTCTCAATTTTGGGTCCAACGCCTTCGAAGCTCATCAAGGTCATGTGCCGTTTGCAAATCGAATCCAAAACGGTCGTTACAAAAATGGGGCCAAGCTGGTCACCTTCGACGTGCGGCTCTCCAATACTGCAGGGGCCAGCGACGAGTGGTTTGCGCCGTTTCCTGGGACCGACGGTGCTATCGCTTTGGCAATGTGCAATACGATTCTAACTGAAGGCGTGTTCGACGCAGAGTTTATAAACAATTGGACAACCAGCAGTGTCGATGAATTGAAACAGCATTTGAAATCTTCGACGCCAGAATGGGCGGAACAGATTTCGGGCGTTCCCGCGGCCGACATCAAGCGGATTGCGCTCGAATTCGCGGCTGCAGCGCCGCAAGCTACTACGATGTGCAACCGCGGATCATCGGCGCATTTGAACGGTTTTTACAACGATCGCGCGATTCACCTGCTCAACGCACTCGTGGGTAGCGTTGGAAAAAAAGGCGGCTGGTGTTGGTCGCCCTGGGGTGGACTTGATCCGGTGGTGAAAACGCCTGCGATGCCCCCGTCCGCGACGACCTGGAGCGTGCTGGAAGATCCACCTGAGTTTCCACTCGCGAACGTTTGGCGGCGAATGCGGGTAGGTGAAATCATTTACCTGTACCTATTGCAAGGCCGTGCGAAACTCGATGCCTACATGACGTACAACCTCGATTCTCCGTTGACGTGGCCGGAAGAGAGTCTGACGAAAGACGTGATGTGTAACGAGGAGTTGATTAAGTTTCATGTGTGCATCAATCCGTTTTATAACGAGACCGCGCATTATGCGGACATCGTGTTGCCCTGGACCACATTTATGGAGCGCTGGGACCTCGACGCTCGAGCCAGCTATAACTTGCGACCTTATGTCGGTCTGCGAACGCCGATGGTTGCGCCGCTGGGTGAAGCGCGAGACGTCCGCTGGATCTTCCCCGAACTCGCCAAACGAATTGGCGGTGGCATGGAAGAGTGGTATCAGGAATCACAAGAAGAATACATGCGCGAATGGGCGAAAACGGTTCCCGAGAATCCGGCGACAGGAAAATCGGGGCTGGATCGGTTGTTGGACGAAGGCGCTTGGGAAGATACCTCGCGCAAACCGTTTTACGAACCCCACCTGCAGGAACTGTCCGAGTCCGATCTGGAAGGATCCGAGACAGAAGCGGACACCGGCATCATTTCTAAAGACGGCACCGGAATCGGGATCATGATGAAAGGTAAAGCCGTTCGTGGATTCAAAACGCCCAGCCGGAAATTCGAAGTTCGCAGTGTTTTCATCAGCCAAACCGGACTCAACAAAGACACGACCGAACTGATCAAGCGTTCCAGCGTCACCAAAACAAAGCGCCGGCCTGAACAACACAAACCGTACGACGTTCCGATTGACGAAATGCCGATCTGGATGCAGCCGGTCGAACATCAGGAAATCGACGACGACCATTTGGTCATGACCTCTTTCAAATGGAATGTTCACAATCACGGCCGGACGATGAACCTCAAATGGCTGGCCGAAATCGTGCACAGCAATCCCGCTTGGCTGAATCCGGCAACGGCTGCCAAGTTCGGACTCAAAGACGGTGACTGGATTGAGCTGACTGGTTATTTTTCCAAGATGCTTGAGTCGACGAATCCTAATCTCGTTAGTGATCATTATGAACGGGACGAAAACGGTCGTATGATCGCGGGCCGAATGCGGGTTCCGATCGTCACGATGCCCGGTATTCATCCGCGTGCAATTGCAATGAGCAACAGTTGCGGTCATTGGCAGTACACGGACGTCGCGCAAGCCAGCAAAACAGCATCCAGCGGTGACGGTCGAGTCGACAACCAGCTCGTTGGCTCCGATGGTGAAACGTACCGCGACCCCGACTGGGAGCAAAACATGTGGTGGGAAGACAAATCCGACGGCGACATTTCGAAGTGGCAACCCAACACGGGCAACGGCTGGAACCAGAATCGCATCATGCCCATCGCCCCCGATCCGATCACGGGACAACAAGCCTTCCATTCCACCGTGGTTAGTTTGAAAAAGCTCGTCTGAAAACGGGCACGATTTGAGAGATCTCGTGCAGGAGATAATTTTCGTACATGCCAGAGAAGGGTGCAGCTAGAGCGCAGTTGGTTTAAGTTTGGCGTCTTTTCGTCGGTTTCGAGCGCCACGACGCCATACGTCCGTGCGAAACGCACTATCGTTAGTCCAGCAGTTTTTCAATGGCGTGATGAAGTTCTTTTCGGCGGATGGGTTTGCTAAGGTATTCATCCATGCCGGCATCCAGACATCTTTCCCGGTCGCCTTTCATGGCCTGTGCAGTAACAGCAATAATGGGTATGTGTCGGCCCGTCATCTTTTCCTCTTCGCGAATGGCAGCCGTCGCTTCCAAACCATCCATTTCGGGCATCAACACGTCCATTAACACGATGTCGTAGTAGTCGGGAGCAACCTGGAGTTTTTCCAGCGCTTCACGGCCGTTGTTGGCGATGGCGACGGCATGTCCCCACCGCGACAGCATGGCGACGGCAAATTTCTGGTTGGTAATTCCATCCTCGACCAGCAGAATTTTGATCCCGGAAGATTTCGTTTCTCGCTTTTTTTCGGCTGGAACAACTTTCACTTTGGGTGAGACGAGCGGCGTCTCCGGGATGACCGTCGATTTGTTTTTCAGCGCGCTGAGATGCGATTGTTTGATAGCGGCAATCAGTTCCGACTGTTTGATCGGTTTGATTAACCAGGCTTCTACGGCAAGGTTATCAAGTTGCTCCAGTTCATTTTGAATATGCCCGGGTGCCAGCGCAATAATCCGGGTCGTTTGAAGAAGAGGTCGTTTGCGAATCGCCTTGATCAAACCCAATTCATTGACCGTATCCGCAATCAACAACGGTAGTTCCTCACCTGCCGACTGTATTTCCAGCAATTTTTTGAGTGCGGCTTGGGCCGATTCTACTGTACCAACCTGCATGCCCAGGTTTTGCAGTGTTTCCAGCAGAATTTTTCGATTGGTCGGCTTGTCGGCGGCCACCAGTACTTGCTGGTCCACCAATTCCGAATGCTTCGCAGTAACTGCCTGATCTCGGAGCATTCGAGCCGTAAAATGAAACGTGGTTCCCGATCCCAATTCACTTTCCACCCAGACGCGACCCTTCATTCTTTCCACTAATTTGGCGGAAATCGTCAAACCAAGTCCAGTCCCACCAAACTCTCGGGTGGTCGACATGTCCCCCTGACTGAAGGCTTGAAAAATGGCTTCCCGCTTCTCCTCTGGAATTCCAATGCCCGTATCCCGAACTTCAACATGCAAAAGAACAAAATCGTCTGCTTCATCGTCCAGCGATATTTCCACAACGATTTCACCCTCGGCCGTAAACTTGATTGAATTGCCGACAAGGTTGAGGATAATCTGTCGAAGGCGACTTGGATCACCCCTGAGGGCATCGGGAACATCTGGCGTGACATTCCAGGCCAGTTCCAGTCCCTTTGAATGAGCCCGAATGGCTAAAGACTTCATCGAATCCCCAATACATTCACGCAATGAAAATGGATTGGAGTCCAATTCGAGTTTGCCTGCGTCGATTTTTGAAAAGTCCAGGATCTGGTTGATAATCGACATCAGCGATTCGGCTGACTCAAGCGTCGTATTCAAGTACTCTCGCTGCACATTCGTCAATTGTGAGTCCAGGACGAGTTCGGTCATGCCGATCAAAGCGTTCATAGGAGTGCGAATTTCATGACTCATATTCGTAAGAAACTCGGATTTCATTCGATCCGAGTCTTCGGCCTTTTGACGGGCCGCGTTCATTTCTTCTTCAACTCGTTTTCTTTCAAAAAAAGTTGGAATCCGATGTGCCACATCACTGGATTTTTGTGCCTGAGGAATGTACTTCTTCAAGTGTTCTTCGATCTTGTGCGGAGGCGCCATGATGAACGTGCACGTTTCATCACCTTTGGCTTTACAGGTTAGCTCGACCGCCGTGAGTTGAAGTCCGAAACTCTCTTCGCACCAACCAGATGAATAGCCGGCATTCATGATGCAAACGGGATGTTTGGATTTCTCGCCCGCCCGAATCCAGGCATCGGCCTCGAAAGAGAACGGGTGGTCATATTTCATAAAAAATTCGTCGTTCGGTTTTGGATCACTGTCCGGGCTGATGTCCACAAATGCCCAGCCGGAATAGGCGAAATGAACGGGACCCGTCGAAAGCCGTTCGATGGGAGCGGTTACGCCCATCCGTTTATGAAAATTGCGCGCGTCTTCCATCCCAATCACGTGCGAAATATCGAACAGGAAGTTCCGCCCAACAGCAAACGCTTGTTCGTCGTCAAGATCGGCATAAAGATTCTGGATGGTCTTGTGAAAATCAACGGACAACGACGACGCTCGCATCAAAACGTAACGCTCACCACTGATTTGAATTGAGGCTTTTGTTGGATCGGTGTCGATTTGCAAAAAGTATTTGCGCACGGTTTCTTGCGCGACATCAAAAAAATGCTGGATGTCCTTCGGCACGCGGACCGTGTCTCCCCGCTTGGACCAGGGTGCTTGCGCCCGTAAGCGCGCCACCTCGGATTCCAACTCATGGATTCTGGACTCCATTTCAGATTCGCGATCGGACTTGGTCATAGGAAAACATACAATTCAGCAATTCGAGGCATCAGAGCACAGACGGTTGGCGCAACAGAAGCGGCCAAACCGTCATTTTTGCGTTATTCATAATACACTTCGGCGAATCGTAATGCGACGTTCGGCCCATCCGATGCCCAGTTAATGCTGAGATTTACGCAATTCCGTTACATGTAAATTGCGCATCTATCGCAAACCGGTAAAAATATGCTTGGTCCCGGACGGACCGTCGGGCACCAAGTCCGTTGAAATTCGTTGCCGAAGAGTGCAAGATCCAAAGCAAACGATCAGTTCGACACCGATTAACCGCAAGGCTGAAGAAAAGCGAGCGCGTTTAAATAACAACGCTTGTCACGAACTTATGTCAGACCGGAAATGAAACTTGCATGAGATCGGCAAATCGCGATTGTCTTTTCGCAAGAAATGTCGAGTTGCAAGCTGGTTCAATGTGGAATCGAAAATCCTCAGTTCATTCTGATTAATTCCTGGGGGGAAAAGACCACTCAGGGCGATACACCAATTCATCACTAGAAATGGCTGCCAGTTGTTGTTTGCCTGACCATTGCCGGTATTGCCAATCGATTGGTTGGACATCTCGGTGTCTTGGGTGCCCGGTTCGTAAATTTGTTAACCGGCACCGAGCAAATTGCCTGTCGGTTTACTCGACGTGGCGGGTTCGGCCCGTGCTTGCATAGGATGTGAATGGGGAGGTAGATTCGCCACGGCTAACGTATTTGTTTCGGTTCCTGATTTTTGAGGAATGCCCTAGTTCATGACAATTTCGTATATTGTTTTGTCGGCAAAATCGCCACGCGGCACTTCTTGCAGGAATAGATTCGATTTGCCTAGTCGATTGTGTTCCACAGAAAAAGTGGCATTCGGAATTTCCTTGTTAGTTAAAAATAACAATGAAATTAACGCGCGAGGCAGTTGCGATGGTTGATTTGGATCCTTGTCCAAGACCCAGTTATTCTCGATGACCTGCTCTAACCGTATCTCTGCGGTTTCTTCGGAGTATTGCGGATCATCAAACGACGGACCGTTTACGCGAAAACTGCTTCCCACGAACTCTTCCCATTGTGCAGGCGTCATCGCATTGATATTCATCGTCCGCGGAGGAGACGCATCGGCACTCAAGGGGAATGACGTAATTGCCATCGCGCCCACGGCAGCACCGGTTGCGATGGTGTTAAGTGCGGACCTGCGGGTGATTTCAGACTTCTCCGATATCTGCCTGGCAGATGATTTGTCTTTGGAGTCTTGAATCGGCATGACTCTCCTCGATCAGTGAATTGCTGAATACATTGTTGCCGCCAGCCCCGGGGAACGACCGATTGGTCCGAGGACTATTTGCGTGTCGCCGATTATTGCGTTACCCACTACCCCGTCAAAAAAACTTACGTAAAAAAAGCACTTCGTTGTTTGTGGAATAGATTCTTCTCGCTTCGCCGCGAATCAGATCGTTTTTGGTGCCTTACGTGAGTAGGTAGGCCAGATTCCTGATTTCGAAAACCTTCGATACGTCCTAAGTTTCGGCAACGAGTTGTGATCTTGAATATCAGAATACTGGCTGATGAAACCAGGATCTATCATTCAGTTTGCGCACTTGTCAGAAAAGAATAGGTGCAGGTGTCCAAAACTGATCGGCACGCGTTGTTTCCCAAGGCTGTATTTCTTGGCTAAAACAAACCTAAACGAGTTTCGACAAACTTAATCGAAGGCGTAAAGAGCCTTTTCCGTGCGAATGTAGAGTTTACCCTCGCTGATTGCCGGCGTGGCATAACAGGACTCGCCCAGTTTATTCACCGACAGGACTTTAAGCTCGTTGTTTACCCACCGAGTAACAGCAATTTCGCCATCGGTGTTTGCGAAAATCATCTTGCCGTCCGCCACAACTGGTGAAGAGTAGTAGTTCCCGGATGCCCCTTCAAGTCGACCTCGATGCAGTGCTTCGCCCGTGGATGGTTCGAGGCACGTTACAATTCCGGAATCGCTGATCATAAAAAGTTTGCCAGCGCAAATGACGGGCGAGGGTAATTGCGGGACGTTTCGATGATACATCCAGAGCGTGTTCTCATTCGTTACATCACCCGATCCGCCAAGCCGAATTGCGGCCATGCTATTTTTGGAAGCGAGAGATGCCCGGTAGTAACTCCATTCGCTTTCCTTCAATTCTCCATTTTTGTCGAGATCAACCGCAGGGAAAAAGTTCTTTGACATTTTGTCCGGCATTTCGCTCAGGGACAATGCACCGTTCCTGTCGACATCCTGTTGTTGGAGAGTTTCAGAAAATTTCGCAACTTCAATTTCCTGACCGGGTTGATTGGCCGGCGAACCGTAACCGTTGATAAATAGAACGCCATCGAGGATCACGGGTGTTGACTTCATTTCGAAACAAAGACCGCCGGACCACCAGCGTTTCGAACCCGTTTCGACATCGTAGGCGGTCACGAAAAACGAACCGACGACCACGACTTGTTTTTCACCTGCGGCGGTTTCAAAGACGATTGGCGAACAATGCCCGCTTGTCGCTTCGGGGCGGGAAACTCGCCAGGCTTTTTCACCGTCGTGCTTGTTCACGGCAAGCACGAATGAGTTCAAATTCTGATCGCAAACCAAAATCAACTTGTCATCGACGATGATCGGCGAAGCGCCCATCCCGTAGAGATTGTCAAACGGTTCTAACGGCATTTTCCAACGTAACACGCCGTCGTGCGTGTAAGCTAACAATCCGAAATCGGCAAAGAACACATAAACATTTTCCGAATCTACGGCAGGCGAAGGTGAAGCGGCGTTGTTGCGAAAATCCAGTTTTGTCGTTCGATCGCGAGGAGAAACGTTTGACCATAACACCTTCCCGGATTGCTGATCGAGACAAATCGTTTTCAGCTTACTTTCATCGACCGCCGTAACATAAATCTTGCCGTTTCGAATGATGGGTGAAGAATGACCGGGGGGCAGGGGAACGCGCCAAATTAGATTCTCGTCCGGGCCGAAGGTCGTTGGGATTCCAGCGGTTGTCGAAACTCCAGATCCGTTGGGACCTCGAAATCTGGACCAGGTGTCGTCGCCCGAACCAACTTCGGCCATCAAAAAGTAGAATAAAATAGCACAAACGGCAAATTTGAATTTGGACATGTCTGTTTTCGATTTATTAGTGATTCGTGGGCCGATAAATAGAATTTTTTGGTTCAAGCTTGTCGTCAATTCAAGTATCACTGGCGATGCGGCTAAAGTTCTTTGGTACGGAGTTCCTTACGAATAACCAGTTTCAAACCCGACCAGATATCATCAACCGCACATACTTTGATATCTACCAAACCGATTGGAATCGCGATTTTTCGAATGGTGTCTTCGGTGACGTCCGTGTTTACTTTGGAAGCCTTCTTGGGCCACGAAATCCAGATCATGCCATCCTGCTCAATTTGGATCATTAGTTTCTTGAGGTGGGAACTCAATTCGCTTTCTTTTCGCGTGAAGAAATGAATCATATCGAATCGACCCGAAAGGCGTTTTGAAATCGTCACACTTTCTGGGACGGGCGCGATAAGTTCCGAGTAATTATCAGGCTGGTTTTTGACATAGATCCGATGTCCCGGTTTGATGCCGAGTTTTTTTGCCAGTGGTGTTCCAGAATATCCCGCAGACATGGCTAGAGCATGTTGAGCTGAAGTTGTTTTTTGATCAGTAAGTATTGTAACAAAATCAAATGCACTGTTCGCTTTGAATTTTATCCGTGGCGCAGACGGTCCGAAACATGCGCCCTTGTTGTCATTTCGCGAATATGCATTATCTAAACCTCCACCAGGGTTCGAGTGAACGGTGAAAAATCATCATGCTGGGAACGGAATACTGAAAAACGAAAAAGAAAACACGGCATTGAGAACTCGATGGCTGGCCGATTTGAGCTTACTCCTGGTCGTTACGTTTTGGGGAATCAACATGCCGATCATGAAGTTCGCGCTGGGTCGGATCGACGAATACCTGTTTAACGCGTTACGCTTGACATTATCGGCGATTGTACTCGGAATATGCACGTGGGGGCAAAGAGCATCAGTCATTGACCGAACCGCTGGCGCAAAGCCACTCAAATTGCAATTATGTTACGTGGTCTTGTTCGCCTTCATGACGGGGTTCGCGTATCAAGTCTTATTCCTGTTGGGTATCGACTCGACGTCCGCAGGCAACACAGCCATCATCATGTCAGCTATCCCGATGTGGACGGCAATTCTCGCAATGATGGTGTTAAAGGAAAGGCTATCTCAGCTGGCGTGGGTGGGACTTACGATCGCGTTGTTCGGAACGTTGGTCGTAACGTTAAGCAAGACTGATCCAAGCCCCGAATCTGCGAACACTCTAACCGGAAATCTGCTTGTTTCTGGAGCTGCGTTTTCGTGGGCGCTTGCATCCGTTCTAAGCCGGCCCATGTTAAAGAATACATCGCCAGTAGCGTTAGCGTTTTGTAGTGTGGGAGGCGCAGTACCCTTCCATTTTTTGATTGCCCGCCACGCGATTGGCGAAACGTGGCAAGTGTTTTCGGACCCGTGGTTGACCTCGGCGCTTTTATATTCGGGCATCTTTTCAACGGGCCTGGCATATGCCTTGTGGAATTACGGCGTCAAGCATCTTGGACCTTCGCACGCTGCGGGCTTTCAGAATCTGGTTCCCTTAATCGCCTTGTTTGCTGGCTGGGTTTTGATCGGCGAGGTGCCTTTTGCGTTGCAGCTCTTGGGAGGAGCCTTGATTATTACCGGGCTGATTGTCATGCGGCATCGGAGCACACCTGAATTCGTCGCCGACGCGTCTTAACGCCGAAAGTTGACAACCTTGCTTGTTTTTTTGAAGCGCTATCTCCGGCGAGAACGAAAAAATTCAGCTGCCGACGGTCATTCCTCTCCCAGTTTTCCAGACATGTCGGCCAGGACAAAAGCTGAAGCTGCAACCGTAATCGCACATTCGGTCAACTCTTTTGGATTGACCTTGTCGACGGTATCGGCCCAGCTGTGGTGGGAGTTAAAATAGAGTCTGCCATCAACACTCAAGCCCATACATGCCGTACCGGTTGGCTTCAGTTGCCCAACATCGACTCCGGAAAAACCAGTGGTCACTCGGGTGGCTCCCACGGGTTCGAGAAGCGTGAGAATTTCTGAGAGTTGGGCGGCGGCCAGCTGTTCTTTGTCGTCGTCTTGCAAATCAATTGACAGACCTTGCGGCTTGAAACCGCCTGAATCGGATTCGATTCCGGCGACATGGACTTCATCTTGATGACGAACCGCATAGCTGCGTGCGCCGGCAATCCCGTTCTCTTCATTGGTCCAGAGCACGACTCGAATCGTTCGTTTTGGCTGCAGCCCCAATTTGCGAATCATGTTAAGTGCTTCCATGGCAACCACACAGCCGCAGCCGTCATCTTGGGCCCCTTGTCCTACATCCCAGGAATCAATATGACCGCCAATCACGACGATTTCTTCAGGCTTTTCGCTACCAACGATTTCAGCCAGGACGTTTGCCGAAGGCACTTCTCCCTGGTCTTCTGCTTCCATGTAAAGTTTGACGACTGGTGTTTTTCCACGATTCTGAAGTCGATGCAGCAAAGAAGCGCCTTCAACGGAAATCGCTGCCGTCGGAATTTTCTTGATCTCAGGTCCTCCGCTGTAACGCATGGCACCCGTGTGCGGCGAGTCTAAAGAATAAGCAGTGACGGATCGTACTAAAGCCGCAACCGCGCCACGCTCGGACGCCCATTTTGCGCCGTTACCTCGATACTGCACGACCCTTCCGTATCCTGATCCATCCTGTTCAGAATACGGAGGCATCGGAACATCAAAAACGACGATCTTCCCTTTAATCTGTTCATCGGGAAGCGCGTCAAGTTCGTCTTTGTCTTTCACAACGATGACCTCGGCAGTGATACCGTCTTTTGGGGTTGCGACCGAGCCGCCTAGCCCCAGCATATTAAGCTTGCAGGGGCGGGGCGAAATCATCTCACACGACTCATTGCCGCGGACCCATTTTCTGACCATCACTTTTTCACTGCGAACGTTTTCGTGTCCATCTGCTTTGAGCGACTGAACGGCCCATTCGATGGCCCGCTCAAGTGATTCACTTCCGCTCAGGCGGTTTCCGATATCATCGCAAAGTTCCTGAAGCTTGAGGTAGGCGTCGTTTTCTTCGCGAGCAGAGGCAATGATTTTGTCGACCGCCGGCTGGTAGCCCGCAATGACCGAATCCGCGGGTTGCGCCGCAACTTCGCCGCAGATTGTAAAAACAAGAACAACTAAAAGTAACCGTCGCAGCGAAAGGTCCATCGAATCTTTCCCCAAGGATGAAGCTTGAAATCAATTCGGGCACGATGCTCGTCATTTCGGCTTCCCAAGTTAACTGGTGTGCCGAAAAAAGAAAGTCTTGATGGGGTCGTTTGGCTTGATCCGCCGATTTCAACCGTGATTATTGTGGGCTTGTCCACTGAAGCAGGTATTCTCGGTCCTCGGCACACAGGCGATTGATCGGTACCGTTTTGAGAGTCCCGTCGAAGCTGCGAAGCTCAATCGTGTCTTTCAAGATCTTGACCAGGGCTGCTTCAATACGATAGAGACCTGAGTCATCGGTCCACATCCTCAGCGGCGCCCTAACCTTGATGGCGGCGAAATCGGTTTGTTCAGTTGGCATTTCTGGTTGCGGCCCGTGTTTGTCAACTGTCAATGGTTGATTCAAACCGTTTTTCGGCGTTATCTCAATAAACGTATTTGGGAACGGATCGTTAATCGGAAAAGCCGACGTCGCGATCGGTTGCTCACCAAATGGGTGCACAGCAAAAGGAAACTCGGGATCGGGCATCTCGTTTTTGGGCATTTCGGCAAATGGGAACTGTACGAATGGGAACTCTGCGACTGAGAACTCCTGCCCCGGGAATTCACCGGAGGGAAATTCTGACATAAGGATTTCCGAATCTTCGAGTTGAGTATTCACCGGATTTTGGGTGACTGGAAGGTCCGGCGAGTGGGAGGTACGGTCAATGTTGGAAGGCGTTGACCGCTGGTCGCCATTCAAATCTTCAATACCTTGGGGATTGACCGATTGAACGGGTCTGTCGCGCAACGGAATAAACGTTGGTTTTGGGTCATTAATATTAAGGTCAGCGGTCGGTGTCATTTCCGCTTTGGCGAATGAGTCGTTGCTATACGTCATCAAATACACCATGGATGGCAACAACATCGTAACAATGGCAAGGGCCATGACGAATCGATTAATAGATGATGATCGCGGCCGAGTTTCCACGACGCAATTTGCTATTTTTTCGAATCCGTCAACTTCTGTGAAACTGCAGCCCACAAAGTAGCCAAGCAGTGTACTCACCTGCCAACGAATTTCGGAATCGATAACCTGAAGCTCGTCCTCCCAATTGAGGATTTCGAGTTTTACTCGTTCTCCGACATTGTGGTGGTTGGGAACCGACAGGCAGAATCCACCCTCAGAGATGTTCTGGAGTTTGACTTTTGTGGCTTCGGTTTCTCCCTGGCGTTGAAGCGTGCCTTGGCCCGAAACGGGAATTCTTGGATGCCGCCGGCGTTCCTTGCCGGATGACGATGCAAGGAAAGAAATCACTTCGTCAGCAATGGATGGTTGTACGGAACAACCGACCTGCCAGCCTTGGTTTTCGTCAGATCGAATATGGCGGATCTGCGCGAGCCCAGAGTAGGTGATTTCTGAATTCTGGAATTTAAAATCCAGCTTGACGGTCTCTTCGAAGCGAACAGATATTGGTAGTAATAACTTCACGCCTTTGCGAGAAAAATCCAACAAGTCCGCGGAACATTCTTCGCCTCCGTTTTCCTCGGATCGTTGAACGGAAACGCTTATATTCTTAAGGTCTACGACGCTAAATCGGTGTTCTCGTTCCAGGTAAAGTTTCTGATTATTGGCGTCCACAGTCGATCAACCTGTAAGATTTCTAGGATGGGCGGTGAGATACGTATTTTGTTACCTAGAATTCTAGGTCATTAGAACCACGCGATTTTTAAACCGCCTTGGAAAACACGGTCAAAAACAATCCGAAATATTCGGAACAACTATTACGATTCATATGACAGTTAGCGTGACGTCCGAGTTTCAGTTTGTATGACAGGAGAAGCGGCAATTCCTTTTGACTGGGCGAACAAAATCAGCACACTTTCAGATTGGCAGCGATCCAGCCATTAATTCACAATTGCCTTTTTCGTGGATAATCCCAAGCTTGTGATTGACTGAATATTGACCCCCAATCTTGAAACTCAGTTTGAAACGGGCTGATCAGGTAGAACCGTGGGGATCCCCCCCTCAACGATGACACCAATACAGAGCTCATAATCTGATGCCATTCACACCAACACACATCGCTGCCGTTGTTCCGATCGCAGCAGTATGCCGGCAACTTCCGTTTTCCGGACTGGCAATTGGATGCATGATTCCCGATTTGCCAGTGTTTTGCCCATTTGTGGATTATGCCGTTTTGCATTCTCCTCTAGGTGTGCTTACCAACTGCCTTCCAATCGGCATCGGCATTTTTCTGGTGTTCCAATGTCTAATCAAAATCCCGGTGGTTTCATTACTTCCTCGCTGGATTCAAGCACGAATTGGGGCAAACGCCTTTCCTTTTGTTTTGCCTTCTTTTCGATTCGTAATATTAGTATCCATCTCAATCGTAATTGGCGCGTATACGCACCTCATCTGGGACTCGTTTACGCATGTGGAACGCTGGGGGACGAAACTGGTACCGGTCCTCAATGAAAATGTGTTATTGGCTGGTCGACTTGTTCCAGGCTACAAATTGTTGCAATACGGAAGCACGATCATCGTCTTGCCGTTGCTGATTGCGGTTTACGCCAATGTGCTTCGCAAAAAGAAACCTGACGTGGTTGAAGGATTGTTCCATTTTAGGGCCGGTCAAAATTAATCGGGCTGCTGTTGTTTGTCTCGATACCTTGTCTCGTCGCGATCCTAATACTGGCGTCAAACGCAACAATCGTCGAGAAAGTCAGCAAGACGATAACGATATCTGGCAATCGGCTGGCTCTTGGTGTTGTCTTGTATTCGGTCCTATTTCACACCGCCACGCGCGGGAGGTTCGTTACCTAACGCCAGTACTACACATTGACTTTCAACAGTCGGCATGCATCTTCATAACCGGGAGCCCGATAGCCGTGATTGTCTTTGACGTCGTAAGCGTATGCACTTGCAGTTACTCTGGCCAAAGCGACCAGATGTCGCCAACGGAATTTCGGTGGCGAAAATTCGAATTCTTCTGCGACCGTGCGATAAAATTTCTCGCTGTGAAGTCGACCGTCTTCGCTAATTGCGTATTTGAGCATCAGCTCGAAAACAGGTTGTGGATCAAAACCGTGTTCGCCATATCGATGGATAGCGGCTGCAGCGGTCGGTTGATCGTTGCCACGTATTGATTCTTCGGCGACACCTAGAAGTTCGATCGAATTGTTGGTTGTCACTTTTTCAAAATGATCTTCTAGCGGATAGGGGTCGGTATCCCATCGGAAATATCTTCCGGTATGCCAGGCCGAAACCAGCAATCCAACTTTGGCATTCAAGTCGTTTGAATGACGAACCATGTTCCGCCAGGCATTCGCGGTGTCACTGCCGTGTACGCCCGCCGAGGCACCATGAGTTCTCAGAGGATTACCCGACTGCCGCAGTGTCAACTGGTTTGCGGCCAACGAGATCGCCTGGCAAATTGCTTTCGGCGATATCCCTTCGGCTAATGCAGCAGCAATCGCAGAACTCGCTTCGAATTTGTTGGAATCGTAAATCGTATTGGCCATGCTTTCGACCCATTCGTCACCTGGTTCTTTTGTGCCAATCGGTTTTTCTGCCAACTTGAACTCATCCAACAGCTTCGGAATATGCTGTCGGATCGGTGAGGCTGATCTACCGTTCGCAATTCGATTCCGCTCGAAATCGACACAATGGCGAACACATTGTCGCAGCATGGTATGGGCATGTTCTTGTCCCACAACATCGATCAATCCGAAGCCTCGATAGGCTAATACGAATCGATGCACATCCACTTCGTCCGCAATCGTATACAACAATGTATCGAAAGCGATTTGGTTGTCCTTTTCAGCCACGGTTGCAAATAACTGTTCCGCACGATCCATGTCGGCCTGGCGGACGAGTTTGCGGAGCTCCGGGCCAAAGCGTTCAGAAGTTACGGGTTTGAGATCGGTCGCGTTTTCAACTGGTTTTAGCGTGCGGCGATGCGGGCCAAACTGTTGAATGCGACTTGAGTTTCGGTACAGCACCTTTAAGACGGGCAACGGTTTTCGCCTGTCTGGCAATTCGTTCGCCATTTCCAAAGCGGGGATTAAGGCCATTTCGGCGTGGTACCCGACATAATCTTGTCCACCAAACGTTTCGGCATTCGCCAAAGCGGCGGCCGCAATGAGCTCTCTCAACGAAACGGAACCGGCCGAGATTTCTTCCGCCATTTTGATTTGCAGCTTGTCAGGATTCATCTCCTGCATTCGACCGACCCAGGCAGCAAGATCGTCGTGAGCTGCTGCTGTTGAGGGTCGCAAATCGACCTGACTGGCTACTCCTAATTCGATCGCCAGGTTTCCTCCTAAACCCGCGACAAGCATTCCGCTGCCAACGGTGTGCATGAATCGACGTCGAGAATGAACGGACATTGACATCTCCCTGAAAAAGGTTGTCGGTAATTCGTAGATTCTCGCGTATTTTCGTTCAAAGCTCCAGCAATTTGACCGGCAAATCCGACGAAACTGAGCATGAAGTGCCCCAGGACATAAAGCGAATGTTCACCCGTTGGTCTGATGATGCCTTCGAGTTGACGTTTAGAACCGAACTCAAGGATCAAGCTCAGGAAAATTGACGATCGGCCAAGGCGAGTGCGTGTCGCACGGACGTAAAGTGGTCGTGGCGCTCTGATTGCGGGGCGAAACCAACGAAAAGACGCCAATCCTAAACCAAACGCGTTCTAACCCATCGACTGATCCAAAACCTCGATCGTATGCATCGCCTTGGTCGGACGGCGAAAGCCATCCGACTGGAATGCAGCCAAACACCCTTCAGAGTCAGGCAAACGATCAGGCGGAAAAATGGAAGCCAACTCTCGGAATTTGGATTTCGACCTGATTCGATTATTCCTACCAGCGCCAGTTGAATGTTGCCAGTTCTCCAATTAGGTTATTGACGTGACCTTTAGCCAATTTCGATTCGGAGAGCCTTTTCAAAAGAATTGTTGACAATTGCCTTTTCAT
>JAHEJI010000131.1 GCA_024638965.1 Planctomycetaceae bacterium | reverse complement strand
TCTAGAGGCGAAATCATCGTAGCCAGTAAGAAAATGTCGGTTCAAAATGTAATTGCCGCGATCAGGAAAAAGCTTGAACAAAAAAACAACGACCCGAATCTGATCAAAATCCAGTTGAGGTGCGATCGGAAATGCGAGAGTCGTTTCGTGAATCGCCTGGTTGAGAAGTTGTCGGCGCTCGGATTTACACAGATTCAAACAGCTGTTTCCGATCATTAGGGGCGTTGGATCCTAAATGAAGCTTTCAAATCGACTACGAACAAAAACCCGTATCGAATTGTCGATGACGAGCATGATCGACGTGGTCTTTCTCCTTTTGATTTTCTTTTTAGTGGCAACCACCTTCATGCGTCCCGCGCAACAGCTTAGCGCGGTGATTAACGTCAAGGAACAGAACGCGGCTCAAACGAAAACGGACCTGGAACCAGCAATCGTAGACATTATTCTTCAAGACAACGAAACCCTCTATCGGATTGGAGCGATCACGACCAACGATCTCGAACAGATCAAAACGACTTTGGCCACCTTCGAAATCAAAGAAGAAGGCGCTTTTGTTCGCGTCGCTGACAACGTACCTTTCGAGAAAGCTGCCCAGGTGATCGGGGCTTGCCGGTCCAGCGGATTCAAGACAGTTTCTTATTTGCCATTGAAACCCTGATAGTCGGAGGTGTTATTGATGATGCTCCGCAAACGCCTACGACACAGCCTGGCAACCATCTTGTCCTTGTTACTGATGGTGGGGATCAGTTTCCAGTCCGCTGTGGCTCAGACTCCGACCGCTGATGAGAGTCGGGCGTTGGAGGATTATCTCAGACGATTGGATCTCGAACTGATCATCGTGAAACAACTCGAACAGAAACTTGCGAGAACCCTGGATGCGGGCGAACGAGCGCGGTTGGCTGACAGGTTGGCCCGAGCTTACGCGGCTCAACTGCTGAACCCGCAACCAGCACCAGAATCAGAACAAGACATTCAGAAAAGCGCAAAACGGCTGATCGAGATTTATCCTGAACTTGAAAACCCGTTGCTGCGAGTGGCCATTCATCACGCAACTTTCCAGCAGGTAAACCTGGACTTTTGGGAATGGTGGTATTCTGGCGGAGCACCCGATCTCAATCAAAAAGTTACCGAAGAACTTCGTGAACTGGTTGGGGACTTGCTGCAGCTGAAAAGAAGAGTGGAAACTCGTCGGAAGGAACTGGCCCTCAACGCGCAGTTCGGAAACAGGACAGATCTTTCGGGAATGGAAAACCTGGAAAACCTGGAAAACGTGTTGATGCACACTCAATACTTGATCGGGTGGACCTCCTATTTTCGTTCGATCATTGAACGAGAAGACAGACGAGAACGGCTGGAAACATCGGAACATCATTTTCGAGAATTTTTGCAAATTGAACCGGAAAAGGTGTTGATGGAACTCACGGTTTCCTGGTTTGATTTTGATTCCGGATGGACGGCGCGCGGGCTGATCGGACTGGCGCTGTGCAAACAGGCTCAAGGCCAACCGGATGCAAGTCAAAAATGTTTCGACCTGCTATCTCAGGCGAATCAGGAAAAATTGGATCAAATAATTCCAATCTGGAAGTTGAAGGGACTTTTACTTGATCAACAAATTCAACAAGCCCTGAGCCTTGCCAGATCGTTGGAAAAGTCTGCTTCTACAAGACTCGAATCAAGGGTCAGGTTCTGGGAAACCGCGGCGCGAGGCGGATTGTCGCTCAGTTCGTCAGAATCCCACGATGCCAGTCGCTTGATTCAGCTGGCTTTTCTTGGACTGATGCGAGACAAACAGGTTGATATGATTCGGCGCTTAATCGACGAACACAATATTAGACTTCCGGAAGACAATTTTCTTGGCAACTGGGTCGCCGGATATTTGCTGTTCGTCGACGCCGAACTCACCCATGATCGCGACAAGTTTCGGCTGGCGCGGGAAAGGCTCGAAAAGGCATTAAGCGTCGCGCCCGCGGAAACAAACGAGGCGGACAAGGCGAGATGCCGCTTTTTTCTCGCCTGGGTCCATTTTCGTAATCGTCAATTTGAAAAAGCGGAGCAGGAATTCCAACAGGTCGTTAACTTGCTTCGAACCGAAGACCGGGCAATCGCAGCTCAAGCGCACTGGTATCGGATTCAATCACTAATGGAGATCAGTCGAAAATCGCCACGAGAGACGAATGCTGCATTCACGGCGATGGATCAAATGCTCCGTTGGTTTCCCGATTCGGCTATGACGGAACGAATTGAGTTCGAAAAGATGAAGCTCAATCTGCGGTCGCTGCCGGATGACGAAGCCGTTTCGAGACTGCAAACGATTTCACGTGACCGCGTCAGTTATGTGGACGTGTTGTACGATCTGGTTCAGCGACAATATCGAGTCTGGTTGAGTGCAACACAGCGGGGCCCACCGGATCAGGCTGCCTTTGACAAACTATCTCAATGGGAACGCGAATACCGGATTCATCCCGACTCGACCGCCGCTCGCCGCTTGCGGGCGATGTTGTTGGTCATTGACGCACAACTCAGGCGTAACAATTCGGATGAATCGCTGGCCGTAAAGGAATTACTCGAGGTGGCGACTCGGTTTGCCAATCAACTTGGGAACACGACCTCTCCTCTTTATTTGGAATACAAGTATTACAACTTCTTGTTTGCCGAACGCCACGGTAGCCCGGATGCCGAAGCGCTGGCGAACTGGTTGCTTGGACACGCTCGTAATACACGTTACGAGAACTCGGCGTTGGTCTTTTTGGCGCAACAATCGAAACAGAGGATGACGAACGACCAGTCGACTGCAGAACAACTCCAGCCGGATATTGCGGTGTATCGGCGGCTGCTCGAAGTGTCAGGTGATTCTGACGACGCGTTAAAGAAATCTTCGAATTCTCGCATTGCCGCGTTCCAGCTGGCTCTTTTGTATGCCGAAACCGAAAACTGGGAAGACGCGGATGAGCTGAATCAGCGGCTGATCGACTTGTTTCCACGAAATCCTGACTTTCTCCTTGCCGCCGCGCGCGTAAAAATGAAACTTGAACAGTTTGAATCGGCCCGAGCCATTTGGCGAATACTTGCTGGAGGTGTGAAAGCGGGCGAAGACGTTTGGTACGAATCAAAACACCAACTCGCGGTTTGTGTTGCCAGGAATGCCACGGAATCCGCATTGAAACTGATCCGTCAAACTCGCCAACTCAGTCCCGGTTTGCCGGACAAGTGGAAACGGTCGTTCGATTCGTTGGAGTCATCACTTAATCGTCAGTAGAAGCTTGTGGTAAAACCGACGGATGAAAATTCGGGTTCTCAACCGAGTGGCAACGACCCTCGATTAAAGTCGTTTTTGCGCCAGGCTCAAGGAATTATCGCAGCCGAACGAGGATTGAACACGCAGAGTCAAATCAAATTGCGGTCGCTGGCGATCCACATGAAGTTGCCCAACCAGCTGTTTGAGCTCGCCCTGGACAAACTCAAACAAACCAAAAAAGTAAACGAATTTGACCGCTGGGAAAAAGCGTTTGTCGAGTTTCTCGATGGTGAATTTTCAAAACTGACAAGTGGCATCGTTACCATTGCATCCGAAACCAGGGCCGTCGACCTGGCGAAACGTAAGTACCAAATCGACGAAGTGAGAGCGCGGCAACTGATCAGTGAACGTGCTGACGCGCTTGGTAAAGGGCGAGTCGCTCCAGAAGATGCAAAAAAATATGTCGAACAAATAATTCTCACCCGCATTGGAAAATTGACTGTTGTGGATGGCCCGCTGCGAGAGCAACTGTATCAGTCCGGCCTCACCTGGGGGTTGGATCGCGGCGAAGTGGATGCCCTGGTTCTCGGGCAACTCGTCCGAAATCGGAAGCATGAAAAGGGACGCCGGCGACGAAAACTACTGGTGACGTTAGTCGTTGTATTGGTCGCTTGCTGTTTGGGCTATGCCGGGCATCATCTCGAATGGTGGGCGAAAGCATACACGTTTCTGTTCGCCAAGCCTGCAGAGGAACTTGTCGATCTTGAGAAACCGGCACCCATCGTTGAATCGGAGTCAACTGTCGATTGGTGGAACGAGGAAGTTGCCGAAGCGTTCGACTCTCTCGCCGAGAATCATCCCAAAATTCGGTCCGCGATCAAAAAAATATCGGCGGTTGAGCCAGATACTCGTGTGGAGGGATTTGTGCAGATTGCCGAATTCGTCTGCGAAATCAGCGAAGGCCAAGGAGAGGATGTGGTTGAGTTATTGGTTGAAGCGTATTGTCGGGAACCAGATGACCGCGTCGGCTCAGAGGCGATGGAGCAGCTTCTCGACCGTCTTTCGCCAACAGAAAATCGGCTCCCCAATCGGGATGAATTTGAGGTCGGTTTTCGCGTTCAAAAGATGTTGAACCAATTCTGGTTTCTGACCCGCGAACAATCAGAAACGAATGAACGGTTTACAGAGCGAAACAAGCTGGTTGGCGAAGCGATTTTTGACCATTTTGGGGTTCCCCCCGATGACCTTTCTCCCGACGAACTTGATCGACAAACTGAGTCTTTGTTGGCTCAAGACCAGTGGGACCACATCGTCCGGAATAGCTGGACTTCCGCCGCACAAGCATCCGTCTTAATCAAGCCACTCTACGATCTAACGCTGGGAAAGATGGATCGGGCGCTGGCAAATCAGTTGAGGGCGAGGGCCATTGAAGAGATTCTCCGCGTGGATGAAGGCCACTGGAAAGAACTGCGCGAATCGATCGAACACGCCATCAAAGTATCTGATGACATCAAAGTCGTTAACTGGATTGAAATCTATGAATCCTCTTCATCAAGAGAATTTGGAGACTTTTTAGGGCGGCTGTTGGTCGCAAAGTCGGAAGTCCCAGTGGAGTCCAATCAACGATCCGATGTGGCAACGGCCCTCGCGAATGTCCGTATGCGTTATTTGACGCGGCGGCTACAACCCCTCGTCAGTCGAAATGACCTGGCTTCTGATTTTTCGAACAAATCAATGGGCAAAGCCGGTGTGCAAGAATTCGAAATGACTCCTCAGTCCGTTGCCCGGCTGGCATTTGCAGCCAATGCAGCGCTTGCTCTTGCAAATGCCATGGACAATCGTGACCGGGAATTTGATCAGTTTGATTACTGGATTGCAGATGGACTGCCTGATTTGAAACAGCTGTTCCCGGCCGGAGATAAATACGATAGCGTCCGAGCCCGATCGACGACGGCTTCCGATTCTGAAAATCGTTTGAAACGCGAAGCGATTCAGCAACTCGCCAATTACCGATCATTATCACCGACGTTGCGTCAATCCGCGATTGATCAACTCGCTCGAGTCGCACGTCGATTTGAACAGATTTCATATCCGGAAGCCGTTAGCCTGTCCGACTATTTGTTGTCGGAAATGCCGCTCGCTGAATGGCTCAACATAGAAAAAAACATCTCAGCATTTGTGCATTGGCCCAATCTCGGCTTGGCTCTCGCCGACCGGCTGCCGAACTCTACCGTCACGCTTGATCAGGCCATGACGCTCTTGAATCTGATCTTCAAAGTTGAGTTTTCGAGTACAAACACTTCTCAATGGCGCGAGGAAATTCAGAGTGAAATTTACAGACTCGTGTCCGTCAAACTGGATTCAGGCGTGCAAACCAAATCATCGCGAGCACTCAGTTGGGCACGACTTAACTCGTATCTCTTGACGGCGTACAAGTTTCGTCACCGGCAGTTGCAAACCGCCGCAGGTTCTCAAACGCGCCCTTCATCCGCAAAAACTTCCGACTGGGCAATTGCCAATGCCGAATTGGTTGTTGAGGCAAGTTCACTCGCCGGTTCTGATCATATCAGGCAAGGCATCACGCTCATCGATCAGTCTTCCTTCGTTGACATGGAAACAACGATTCTGGCCAATCAATCGTTAGCGCGGGCTATTGCTCAGCAACTTGCGGGTTTATTCCCAGCCAGGAAGTGGGAAATCGATGAAATCCTTCTCGAATACCAACAACTTGCAAACTCCTTTAATACAAATGGCCAACGACTTTATCTTACGGAATTGATGCTGTTGCAACTCTGGGATATCAGGCGGAGCGAGTTGTTACAGCGTAAATTCAAGAAAGTCAAATAGTGTATTGGCAGAGGCTCAAAATTGGATTGGCCGTTATACAACTGACGTTGTTCGCGCTTGTGGCGCGCTCGAACGGAGACATCCTCATTGTCGAGGGAGAGTCGAGTCCGCGGTATGGTCGTCTGGTAAAGAGTTTAGACGAAGGTGTCGTTTTGTTCCGCGCGCGTGTTGGCGAAGACACGGAACAACTGAGCCTGCCACGAGACAAGGTAGATTTGTTGATTGTCAATTTTAACGAGCAGCGCCTGAGCCGATTGGATCCTGGCAAGTTAAGCGACTATCGAGACTACGCCGAGGAACTGTCCGTGCAGAAACGCGATCCGGTCGCCAGAGAGTTGGCGATTCGGTTGTATCTCATTACTGCGGCGAACGGTTTTGAACGCATTGCTGATCGCTCAACGGCCGAAAGTGGGCTTGCCGGGCTCCCGGGGCTGGCACGCAACGAGAAGGAAAAAAAAGCCTTTGAAGTTCTCAGGTTCATTTACGATCGCCAGGACCATTTACCCAAGGGAGAACCGGACGCCACAGAAACTGGGCCCGAGGGCGAGCCGATTGATACGCAAACGCAGAGTGACTTGCTCCAAGCATTACGGCTTCTTCGACGAGAGGATTCCAAAGGAGCCAACGAAATATTGACGAATGAAGCGGTGCGAAAAGAGTTTGAACGATGGAGCGGCGTTTGCTCGACCGCCGATATTCAAGAAATGTTGTTGACGAATCGGCTTTCGCATTCGCAATTGGCCAAACTGTTGAGACTTGAACTGGCGATTAATAACGGAGAACTCCCACAGCCTCCGCGTGAGTCAACGAGTTGGGCCGAACAGTCAACACAGCCCGTTCAAGGCTGGACACACTTGCCAGATTTTTCGACGGTCACCGAATTCGATCCCTTTAAATCAGTTTATCGAAACGGCAAATGGGTGAAACCAGCGAAAGCCAGCCAATAGAAAAATCAACCGGATTGCTTGGATCGCTGCAGAAAACAACACGTGGTAAAACCACGAGTCTCTATTTTTGTATGTTGGGAAAACTGAGTCTTACGACTCCTCTGGAGCTTGCTTAGCTTCAGCTTCTGTGTCATCGCCGGCGTCAGTTTGGGCACTGGCTTCAGGTTCAGCCACTTCTTCTTCGACGACTTCCTCTTCCACGACTTCTTCTTCAACCTCATCGGTTGAATCTCCCATTTCGAAGGCAGGTTTTTCGCTCTTCTGCTTCACTCGGTCGTGAACACCGACAAATTCGATGATGCCTTGAACACCGGCATCACCCAGTCGGGGGTGAGCCATTCGTAAAACGCGAGTGTATCCGCCGGGGCGATCAACGAACCGGGGCGCAACTTCATCGAACAAGAGTTCAACGGCCTCATTGTCTCGGAGCATCGAAAAGATGCGCCGGCGAGCATTGAGGGCGGGTGCCATCGCGGCGTTCCACTTCTGCCAGGAATCGCTTTCGCGCCACTTCTTCCAACTCTCCGAATTTCGTTCGTCGTTGGAAGCGAATTCTTCGGCAGCTTCCTGGTGCGCGAGTGCTTTCTTGGCAATCGTAATGCACTTTTCCACCAACGGTCGAACTTCCTTCGCCTTGTGCAACGTCGTCACAACTCGACCCTTAAAGCGTGGAGGCTTGAATTCCGTCTTTCCATCGGCTTGAAACATGCCTTCATAAAAGGAAGGGTCCCGTTCGGTCAGGATCAGACTGCAAGCTAGATTACGCAACATCGCCTTGCGATGGCTGGACGAGCGGCCGAGGTGGCGGCCTTTTCTTCTATGTCTCATGGTTTCACCAGGTTTTTGTTGTTTGTCAGCAGACAGTTTTTACTAGGTAATGACGGGTGGTGAGGGAACTTTCATTCCCAAGTGCAATCCAAGTTCGCCAAGAATCTGGCGAACTTCAACCAAAGTCGTTTCGCCAAAGTTGCGGATTTCCATCAGCATGTCTTCATTTTTTTGAACCAGGTCACGAACCTGCATGATCCCGTCGCTCTCCAGGCAGTTCATGGCTCGGACGGAGAACCGGAGATCGGCGATCGCCATGTTGAACTTGGATTCCTGAGCCGCATCAATCCCGCCGCTGCTGCGAGGCTGTGAGTGGACCTGGGCGCCGAGTTCGGAATATTGAACAAACGGATTCAAGTGTTTACGCAGGACTTTGGCCGCTTCGACCAACGCCATTTCAGGGTTGATTGAACCGTTCGTCCAGATTTCAAGGTTGAGGCGATCATAGTTTGTTTTCTGACCAACACGCGTTTCTTCGACGTCGTAACGAACTCGCGTCACGGGGCTGTAGACTGCATCGATCGGAATGATGCCGACTTCGTGGTCACGACCGCTGTGTTCCGTGGCCGGCACATATGAGCGACCATTTTCGACAACCATTTCCATCATGAACGGGACATCGTCGGTCAGCGTGCACAAAATGTGGTCTCTGTTGATGATTTCAACCTCGCCACCGGTTTGGACGTCGTGACCTGTAATCGGGCCGGCCGTGTTTTTTTCGACGGTGATGACTTTCATCTGTTCGGTATGATTTTTGACCACCAGTGATTTAACGTTTAAAACGATTTCGGTAACGTCTTCCAGGACTCCCGCGATCGAAGAAAACTCATGGTTTGCACCGCGAATTTTGATCTGGGTCACCGCGCTACCTTCGAGGCTGGAGAGCAGGATGCGACGAATACTGTTGCCAATCGTCGTTCCAAAACCGCGCTCAAACGGTTCCGCGGTAAACTTGCCATAAGTCGAAGATAACGAACTGCGATCGCAGTCAACAACGCTAGGTAATTCCAATCCGCGCCAACGAATATGCATTTGTGGTCTCCGTAAGAAAAAGTTTTCAATCCTTATTCGCTACCAGGGCCTACTAAGGACTGACAAAGTGTATTGTTCATCGCGCGGACAATCCACACGCGAATCGGGTTTATACGCGACGCTTCTTCCGCGGGCGACAACCGTTGTGAGGAATCGGGGTGCAATCTTCTATCGATTTGATATTCAGTCCCGCACCTTGAAGAGCTGTAATTGCACTTTCACGACCACTTCCGGGGCCTTTGACTCGAACGTCGATCTCCTTGACACCAAACTTGACTGCCTTTTCAGCAGCTTGTTGAGCGGCCATTTGACCAGCGAAGGGTGTGCTTTTTCGCGATCCTTTGAATCCACAGGTTCCAGCACTTGCCCAACACAAAGTTTCACCTTTCGTGTCGGTGATCGTCACGGTTGTATTGTTAAACGACGCATGGATGTGAGCCACGCCATAGGTCACATTGCGTCGAACTCTTTTTTTCTTTGATTTTGCCACTATTTACACTTCCGAACGATATTTTTTTATCTTTGTAAAAATAACTCGACCAACGAACAACCGGGCCGATTAATCTTGTTTATCGAAGATCCTTAACACCCTTTTTACCAGCAACCGTCTTTTTCGGTCCTTTCCGCGTTCGGGCGTTGGTTTTGGTTCTCTGACCGCGGACCGGTAGTCCAACGCGATGTCGAATTCCACGATAACAGCGAATGTCTCGCAAGCGATTAATGCTTTGCTGAACCTGACGTCGGAGTGGTCCTTCAACCGTGTAGTCGCGCTCCAGGATCTTCGAGATACGAGCGATTTCTTCGTCCGTCATGTCTCGAGCTTTTTTGTCCTGGTCGACACCCGCCTTGTGGCACAAGTCGCGGGCGGTTTGGGGCCCTACACCATACAAGTATGTCAGCGAAATGACCGCTTTGCGGTCATTCGGAATATCAACACCCAACAAACGTGGCATACGTTTTTTCTCCATTGCCTGCCGCCACAATGACGGTCAGGAAAACCAAAATTTGATCCAAATACAGATTCGATACAACTCACAAGCCATTGGCATTCGCCAAACGCACTTGCGGAACACCCAAGCCTGAAAAAACCGGGTTACGAGGTCGACACGACGACCGAAATCAGCCGCAATTAGCCTTGGCGCTGCTTATGACGTGGATTCGTGCAAATTACGTAGACTCGACCCTTTCGTCGAACTACTTTGCAGTTTTCGCAGATTCGTTTTACGCTGGCGCGGACCTTCATCGCAATTCGCTCGTCAATATAGTATTAAAGCCCATCAGTATTGCGTTTATTGGCGTCATCAGCAAGGGCCAAATTTGGCGATTATGGTCCATTTTGCAGGTAGACGTTCACGTCTTGGGGCGTTCCGTCTAAAGGACCGAATGGAAACACGTTCGGAGCGCGACGCTCCTCTGAGCCGAGATATGTTGGGATCGCGAAGCTCCTCTGAGCGGAGACACGTTCGGAACGCGAAGCTTCGCTGAGCCGAGACATGTTCGGGAGCCTCTCACTCCCAATATTGCGACTTTTTTGGGTCGTTTCCAAACACGATTTGCCCTTTCCTGCCGTCCAAGTTCGGAGTTTTTGCTTAAAGAGGCCCGCTTCCGAACCCAATTGCCCAAAAAAAGTCAACACACACTAATCAAAAAGCCGATTCAAAACTGTTAGCTAGCGAAACTATTACGATTATTTGGCTTTTAAGCATTGTAACGATGGTGCGTCTCAATCAGATTGCCACGATTGGCTTCTTCTTGGCCCCTTTGGTGTTGGGCTTGGCTGTTTTACTGCCTGTCGAATCGTCGATTAGGCCGGAATTCCGTTCCAAAGCAACGAAACAGACCGCCGAATCGGCTCCCGTCGTAACCCGAGTAGCTTTTCTTCAGCCGCAGCAAGACGGAGTTGAAACTCAGAATCCTGGTTCTTACCGTCAAGTCGCTCAAGGTGAGGGCACGCTCCAAGCTGGCAACGAACTTAAACAAATTGCGATTAATGCGATTTGCCAATCCGATGAATTTCAAACGGTTCCGGCGAACGATCAGGAAACGAACGAATCACTCCGTAAAGCGCTCGCCAAACTGAGTCCAGAAGAACTCCAGCGGATGCAATGCTTGCCGCCCGGCTGTGTTGCCGGTTTGCCAAGTGTGAATGTGTCTCAAAAGGCGATCCATCCACACCACGATTTGAAACCACCCAACAACCCCACAAGGACTTCTCGCTCTCGATTCGATGAAAAGTCGCAGGATATCTCGTACGAACGAATCGTAAGCCTGCCCAATCCTCATCCCAATGCATCCAAGTCCGGAACTGGGTCAAAGAACAGCTCAGCGAACCCAACTTCCAACGACGAAGATCCACACATTCAAGTGTTCTCGAAAAGCTCATTCCCGTCGGCGACTGAATGCGCAAGTTGTCACCAACAGATTTTTGATGAGTGGGCCGGTTCGAGCCATGCGTATGCCTCGGTGTCACCGATGTTTCAAGTCTTTGAAGATAAGATCAACAAACTATCGCAAGGCACCATTGGCTACTTCTGCATGCGGTGTCATGCTCCGGTTGCAACCACGATGGGTTTGCGCAGAGATCAAGCTATTTGGGATGGGCCGCGTGTTTTCCGCGAAGGCGTGACTTGTGTCGCCTGCCATCGCGTCAAAAGCAATTACGTCAAATCCAACGGCGAACGAAGAATGGAGCCCGGTGACATTTATGAGCCGGTATTCGGTGCGGGCGACGGGATGGGAGTCGAGTTGGCACTCAAATACAAACAATTTTTTAAAGTCAAAGATAGTGCCGCTGACAAGACTCCCGGGCAAGCCATGCATCGCCGTTCGATCCAGTTTGAAGAGTTGAAGAAAAGCACGTTTTGTGTCTCGTGCCATCAAGTTGCCGTTCAACCGGGGGTCAAATTGGAAGTGGTTTGGGATCAGTACCGTGCATCGCCCGCGTATCGTCAAGGCGTAACCTGTCAGGACTGCCACATGGGAAAGGTTCCTGGAGTCGATGCCGGCTACAGTGTGGGTCCCGCCGCCGTCGTCAACGACAAGGTCGTGAACCCCGAACGTCAACATTCAAATCACATGTTTTACGGCCCCGGTTATTCGATCGCGCATCCTGGCGTCTTTCCCCAAAACCCAGGTGCCGACCGTTGGTCGTTTAATGACTGGCTCGAATTCGATTGGCGAGCCGGATGGGGGACGAATGAATTCGAGGAAGCGTTGGCACTGGGAATCGTGTTCGCCAGTTTTCCGCCCGCCTGGCAGGAAGTTGATGAACGTTACGATGCTCGCGAAATCATCGAAGAAAATCTAAAGAAGCTCAGATACAAAAAAGACATTCGTCGACAACTTCTGGAAAACGGTTCAAAGCTGGACGGCCCGTTTTTTGCCGGCACACCAACTTGCGGAAAGGCTTTGAAATTTAACTACTGTGTTTCCAACATCAATCCGGGACACAACATGCCCAGCGGCTCACTGGGTGCACAGCCGCAACTTTGGCTGAACGTTGTTCTGATCGGTCCCAGTGGTGAACGCTTGTGGGAATCGGGCTATCTCGATTGCAACGGTGACCTCGCCGACAGTAATTCACTTGAAGTACTAGCCCGCCGGGTGCCGCTGGATACGCAACTGTTTAATTTGCAAACCAAGTTTCTGACGACGAACGTCAAGGGAACCGACCGCGAAATGTATCTGCCCATTAATTTCGACTTCGACCAACTCCCGTTCCTTCGTCCCGCCCCACAACCCGTTACGGTTATCAATCACCCTCCCTTTGTTCGTATGGAAGCGCATTCGATCGCGCCGCTGGGGTCGCGGAGAGCCAAATATGTCGTGCCGGCGTGGTTGATGCAGCAACCAGGGACGTACCGATTGACGGTGAGGATGCGAAGTCGGGCGGAACCGATCTACTTTATGCGATTCTGCGATGCGTCTCCTGAAATGGAGCGAATGATGAACGAGTGGATCGCGGATTTCCACATCAGTTCGTCCGTTTTTGAAGTTCGGTAAGCGGCAAAACAAAACTACTGTGAACGCGTCCAAAAAAAGTCTGACAATCACCGTATTCTGCCTGTTCATTCTGGCAGTTGGGATGAGGATGCGCAGTGAGCCGTACTGGGAATCTTCTCCAGCTCGTGATCTCAGTGTGCACGACATCGATCTGGTACTTCAACCGGCAACGGATGTGGAACCGGAATTCAATTCACAGATTTCAATTCGAGATCCTGGCGCTGTTCAATCCGATTATCAAACATCAGAAACTGAGTCTGACGAATTGCACACGAAAAGTCGTTCGACAGGCAAGCATCCACAATCGATTGCATTGAATTCCGAATCGGTTGTAGCGAACATTCCTGCCACCACGCTGCCGACACTGTCAATTCAAAACCAACCGAAGTCTGTGTTCGATACTGAGCAAACAAGGGTGATCGAGTTACAGTCCAATCGCTCAGCATCGTCAACGAAAGGCCATTTGATAAAGGGCCATGGCGAGTTTGCAGTTCCAGCGTCAGGCCAAGGCCAATATGGTTCAATGGAACAAGAAGATAGCCGAAGTCATTCTGAGAGAGCTTCAGCGACCTCAGAATCTCGACCTGGAACTCGGTCGCCTGGGCTCCGTCAGGATGAGTTGAGCGAATTTCAATTTCCCAATGAACAGCATTGGCCGTTAGGCCGGAATTCCAGGGATATTCTCCCCAAGGTATTGGCTGGCCGTCGAACAGGTTTTGAAGGTCCGTTCCGACAAATCAATCCATTTGTGCGGAAAGGCCCGGATTCGTCGGCAGCGGCACATGCGCCGCAGCTATTGAAACAAGCGAGTGCAAGTCTCGCTGGCTTTGATCGAGCTGGAAGTGAATTCCAACCAAATTTGCCAATCGAACCAAAAAATGAATCCGTGCAGAACAGCTTGGCGGATTTTGAAACGGAACTTAAGCCGATAGAACAAGACATAAATTCCCGAAGGTTGCCACTCGACGAACCTTTTGACAGTACGACGTTTCAACCCGATCGCGTTGCTGCGAAACCGGCATCGGCGAACACTCATTCAGATGGCGGGCCGAAGGCAGTTCTGAACGCCAAAGACTTCTTGATGGCGGAGCAACCCAAACTTGGCGCCAGTTACAAAGAAGATCATCCTCAACGAGATAAGCGCGCCTACGAGGTCGAACCCAGTGTTCATGATTTCTCGCCGGATCCAATCGATCCTTATCAACCCTATGACCCTGGCCGTAATATACATGTCTACCAAGGCAAGCAGCTCTACGCGAATCAGCGACCGTTGGTTGAACTTGGACGACCCTGGTATCAGTTGGGCCAGTTGTCACCGCCATCAACCATCTTCGGCGCGCACAATCCGGTTACACCCCAGTTCTTGATCTTTGGTGATTTCCGCACTGCCTACGCAACGGCGACTCAAGATGGAGACAGCACCAGTCAGATTGCCTGGGAATTGAATCTGTTTTGGAATCTCCAATTAACGAGCACTGAGCGTTTTCACATGTTCGTGGCTCCTGTCGACGATGGAGCCCAAAAGAACACGCGTGATCTGTTGGACGAAGATTTATTCGTAGAAGAGTTTGATTTTGACATCGACTTTGGCTATTTCGAAGGCGACCTGGGAGCGATTGTCGGCGGCTGCACCGGCGAGACCCTTCCATTTGATTTGCCGTTTACGCTGGGCATCATACCCTTGCTTGTTCAAAACGGCGTCTGGATGGAGGATGCTTTTCTAGGCTTGGCGATGACCATTCCTGCTCGCAACAGTGCACACTTCGACATCTCGAATATGGATTTCACCTTCTTTGCTGGATTTGATCAAATCAACTCAGACGCATTCGAAGGCGAAGACGACGCGGCGAAAATGTGGGGTTTCCTATCTTTTGTTGAAGCGATGAACGGGTACTGGGAAATCGACTACGCTTTTTTGGAAGATCGAACCGCTCGGAATCGTAGTTATCACAACATTGGCATTGGTTTCACGCGGCGATACGGTCGGTTCATTTCGAATTCGACGAGGATGATCGTCAACGCCGGTCAGTCAACAATCGCGGGGCCAAATACGGCTGACGGCGTTCTCTTGCTCAGCGAAAATTCACTGATCTCGGGTGCGCCTTCGAGCATCGTACCGTACTTCAATGCCTGGATTGGTTTCGATCGACCACAGTCGGCGTCGCGGGCAGCCGCCGCTGGCGGTGTTTTGCGAAATACGGGGATTCTATTTGAGTCAGATGGCATGACAAATTTCCCAACGCTCGACGCGACGGCGAATGAAACTTACGGTGCCGCACTCGGAATCAACATCTTGCCCAACGATTTCAGCCAACAACTGGTTCTAGAGATGGCAGCGCTCGGGGTGATGGGCGAAGACTCTGTTCGCAACGCCCAGGGCGATCAATACGGTGTCGGATTCCGTTATCAGTTGCCTTTATCCAATTCGCTAATTTTTCGCACCGACGGCATCTACGGTTTCTTGCGGGGAGTCGATGACGCCCATGGCCTGCGAATGGAACTTCGCCGCAAGTTTTGATAAGGCGCTGAGTCATGTCCCAGCCGTTGTCAGGGATGTAGAAATCGCGAAAGTGCCTATTACGATATTCAAGTCCAATTTGATGAGCTGTCTACTGGATGCTTACATCAAGGCTGCGCCATAGGTACCAACTGGCGATCGTCGCATAAGGACGCCAGGGTTGACCGATCTTTTCCATTTTCTGTTTGTCAATTGTTCCACGCGGTTGGTAATGTTTCTTGATCGCGTTTTGAATTCCCAGATCGTCCGTCGGATAAACGTCCAAACGCCCAAGAGAAAACATCAGGAACATTTGAGCCGTCCAAATTCCGATCCCTTTTATCTTAGTCAGCTCCTCAATGACGGAATCATCGTCCACGCGACCGAGCTTTTTCAACACCACGTCTCCATCGTTGACTTTGTTAGCCAGATCGAGAACGTATCCAGCTTTTTGACGCGAGATTCCAAGCTCTCGAAGTCGGTCGACGGTATACGGCGCAATTGCGTCCGGTGAAATCTTGTTCGGTTTCAGATCATCTACTAATCGGCTGCGGATCGTCCGAGCTGCAGCACCTGAGATCTGCTGCGATAAAATTGAATTGACCAACATCCCGAATCGATCGGATGATGTTTTGATCGTGCAAGGTCCAACGGCTTTTAAAATCCGTTTCATTGTCGGATCGCTTTTTTGCAGGTGCAGCCGCGCGGCCTTTAGGTGTTGAGCTGGTATTGGCATCAGAGATTCCTGGGACACGAGTCATTTTAGATTGTAGCACGACTCTCCGAGGTCGTAACTGTAGCTCAGCCTGTCCCAGGCTAAGACGCGGCATTCGAGTCTGGGACAGACTCGGCAACAGAAAAATCACTGCCTCTCCAAAGTCATAACTGTAGCTCAGCCTGTCCCAGGCTGAGACGCGGCATCCGAGTCTGGGACTGACTCGGCAACAGAATAAAATCACTGCCTCCCCAGGGTCATAACTGTAGCTCAGCCTGTCCCAGGCTGAGACGCGGTATCCGAGTCTGGGACAGACTCGGCAACAGAATAAAATCACTCCCACTCCGAGGTCGTAACTGTAGCTCAGCCTGTCCCAGGCTGAGACGCGGTATCCGAGTCTGGGACAGACTCGGCAACAGAATAAAATCACTGCCACTCCAGGGTCGTAACTGTAGCTCAGCCTGTCCCA
>JAHEJI010000011.1 GCA_024638965.1 Planctomycetaceae bacterium | reverse complement strand
AAAAACCTGCTAACGGTATTACTTTTTAATATTGTTATGGATCAAAAACTCATATCGGTCGTTTGTGCAGGATGCACTTGCTTGTGCGATGACATGGACCTGACGATTTCCGATGGCCAGATCCTCGAGTCGCCCGCTTGTCGACGGGCTCACCGTTGGTTTGACCGGCTCAACGTCGAGCCGGTTTGTAAGATTGGCGGCGAGAAATCTGATTTAAGTGAAGCGATTTCGAATGCAGTCGAATTGTTGGAACAATCGCGTTCGCCAATCGTCTGCGGACTCGATGGTTTGTCGGCACAATCACAAATCCTGGCGTTTGAGATTGCAAAACAGGTTCGCGCTCAGATCGACACGACGGTCACGAGCAAGCATCGTTCCAGTGTTCTGGCGATGCAAAACGTCGGCAAAGTAACGGCGTCGCTAGGCGAAGTCTCAACTCGGTCAGATCTGATCGTGTTTTGGTATTGTGATCCGATATCAACACATCCCAGATTTATCGAGCGCTATTGCAAAACGGCTGGCAAAATCATCGTTGTATCTGATGCAGAAAACGCCACGTCGGAACGGGCCGATCAGTTCATCCAGATCCGCCGCGAAGAGATGGGGCAATTCATAACCCGAATACGCCTCTGCACTGAAGGCAAAAGTGAGACGACGCATGAGTCCGCCGATTTTGTTAATTCCTTGATGGGTGCCAGGTATGGTGCGTTCGTCATCGGTTCGCTGGATCTGAATCCGACAATAAACGAGAATACGCAATCGCTTAGCGAGCTAGTTCAAACGTTGAATCAGCGGACACGATTTGTTTCCATTACTTTGCGGAACGACGCGAATGCACAAAGTGCTGAAAACGTTTTGACTTGGAGTACTGGCTACCCGTTTGCCGTTAATTTGTTGGGTGAACATCCGCAGTTTAACGGCGTTGAGTTTTCAGCAGAGAACGTTCTTGCCTGCGGCGCTTGTGATGTCGCACTGATCTGTTCGGCTTATTCGCTGAAAAACCTGAGTAGGTCTGCACAGGAAAACCTGTCAAATATTTCACAGATCGTAATCACTGACCAACCGGGTTCGTTGGAGATTCGACCAACAGTTCAGTTCAAGGTTAACTTTGACGAAGGGGATTGGTGTCGGATGGACGACGTTTCGCTTCCGGTCGCCGACATCATGCAATCAGGTGGCACGGACCAACGAAAGGCCCGAGACATATTGGCTGCGATCAGGGATCGCCTGCACGTCAATTCGGCAACTCGTATGTCGCTCTGATTCAACCCATCAACAACTGCTTCACGTGCCGCTCCCAGAGATTTTCGGTGACGTTGCGTGAAACTTCGAATTCGAATTCCTTAAGCGCGTCGTAATAGCGATCACCCAGTTCGGCGGCTACTTTGTAACCCACATGCAGCAATTGGCGGAAATGCTGATTGTACTCGGAATTGCTTTGATCGTGACGCAAGGCATGAGCGTACTGCTCGCCCGACCAATCGTTGACTGCTTCCAGCGTGGGAAGCTTTGCTGGGTCGATGTCGATGACGGCTGCGTAAGGACGGCAAAGCTCGTCCATTCGTTGAAACGATTTTTTATAGACCTCTTTTGCAATCGCCAAACCCTCGCCACCAGCTTCGGCCAAACCGATCAACTCTTCCAACCAGGTCGTTCCGGCTGTTTTTAGATGTAGCCCCGCACCCGTACGTTTTAATGCCTCGCGGATCGGACGGTAAATTGAGAACTTATCCGAGCCCGAGTGGACACTGAGTTTCAAGTTGTCTGGTAAACCAAATTCTGAAATAGCGAAGGCAATCGCGGCCAAGTCTTCGTTAAATTCTTTTTCGAATTGAGCCACATCGCCCACGTAGTCGACGCCTTTGTTAAAACGGCCCGTGAATTTGGGCGCGATTGTCTGAATGGGAATACCCTCGTCAGCGATTGCAGCCAGGATGAAAAACATCTCCAGTGGAGTTTGAGGATTCTCGGTCTCGTCCATCGATATCTCAGCAATGAAGTTATCGGCTCCTTTTTTGTCTGCAATGTAGCGGTAGATTTGGCCAGCCAACTTGACCGCTTTGAGAAAGGTAACGGCCACAGCTTCAATCGTCTCTTTTGAAACGTCGAACACACCCGAGCCGGGAATTGCCAATGAGCCAACATATTTGCTGTGCCGATCAACGAATTCAGCAATATTTTCATCGCTCGCTCGGAGACCGATGCCGTCGGCCACGTCGATAGTAAAGAAGTCACTGCAATCAATAAAACGATCGACCGTGGAGAGATTGATGTGGTCGGCATCCACATGGTAGTTGCCTGTCCAGCCAAGCTCTGCGACCGCCGCGTCGGCTTCCTCGCGAAGCGACAGTGGATCGGTGCCGATCGTTTGGTGTTCACGATTTGATTTGTTCCAAACGGGAGTGATATCGACGCCGGCTTGTTTTGCGTTGACAATCGCTTGCAATTGGGCATTGCCCTGATGAAGAAAGCGGTCACCCATGCCCAGACTGAATTTTTCGAGTTTCATATTGGTCGTTCGTTTTGGAGATGTTGTTAATGTTCGACTAATCAAGTCAGATGGTCATCGCCGCGTAGCCGCCATCGACCACAATCTCAGCGCCGGTCATGAATGACCCGGCAGACGACGCAAGTAGCAGTGTCGCGCCGCCCAGCTCCTGGGCTTCGCCAAAGCGTTCCATCGGTGTATGGCCCATGATTTGTCCAACACGTTCGGGCGTCAGCACCTTTTTGTTTTGATCGGCCGGAAAGAAACCTGGCACCAGTGTGTTGACCCGGACGCCTTGAGTAGCCCATTCGCGGGCGAGGTTCTTCGAAATATTATGCACCGCCGCTTTGGACATCGAATACGTAAACACACGTGAAAGTGGAATGACACCCGACATCGAACCGACATTGATGATTGAAGCCGAGATTTTGTTCTCGAGAAAATACCTGCCAAAAATCTGGCACGCAATGAAAACGGCTTTGGCGTTGGTTGCAAAGATGCGATCGAATTCTTCTTCGGACACGTCAAGGAACGGGGTCGCCGCGTTAACTCCGGCACCATTGACAAGAATTTCGCACTTACCCGACTTCGCGACGACTGTCGAAAGTAGCTGTTCAATGCAGTCGCGTGAAGAAACATCGGCCGCCGCGAAATAACCTTGGCCGCCTGCTTCGGTAATCCGTGCCAGTTTGGCGTTGGCTTTTTCTTCACTGCGCCCGACGAGAACGACTTCGGCACCAGCCTGAGCCATCGTCAGGGCCATCGCACCGCAAAGTTCACCGGTGCCGCCAATAATGACGGCCGTTTTTCCGTCCAACGAGAATAGGTTTTCGATGTATGACATGTTTTTGATTGTGTGGTGGAAATTTAAGTTTAACGCCCCCCAGCCGCAGGCGCCGGCTGCGTGCCAGATTGCCAAGCCGGCGCCTGCGGCTGGGCGTCAAACGATGAACTGTACTTAATCAACACCGAAATGTTCTCAAAGCATCCAGATCCCAAGCCGGACGGCCGCATTCATGGGCAATCTCACCAAAAGAACGGATTTCGGCTTCCGTGAAAAGCAGTCCATTGGCGGCCGCCGTTTGATTAGCCGCGTTGGCTTCGATTTGACCGGGCAGCAGACAGTTTTCATTGCCATGTCCAAGAATGTCTTGAATGACGGCCTTAACATTGTCTGCTTGCGAGCGCCCGTCAGCGAACAATCCCGCGTTCATTGCTTCGGGATGGATGACCTGGAAATAGAAGTTGGTTGATGACTTTTCCCCGGGTTCAACTTGTCGAGACCGAAGGGTTGGAAGCGAACCACCGATCAACGCAGCTATCAATTCATTAATTAGCGAAAGACCATAGCCCTTGTGAGCTCCGAACGGAAGCAATGAGACGGCTTGGGCGGCGTCTGTCGTTGGATTTCCGTGGGCATCTACTGCCGCACCTGGCGGCAATGGTTTGCCTTCGCGTTTGAGTTGTTGGACGCGTCCCATCGACACGGTCGAAGTGGCCCAGTCGATCACAATCGGGAAGCCGATCGCGTGCTGAGTTGGAAAGGCCCAGCTGTGTGGGTTGGTTCCCAGCGTTGGATATTTGCCCAGGTACGGTACGACTTCTGCGAGCGCCGCTGTGCAATTTGTATACGCGATGTAGCCTTTCATTGCAGCTTCGATCACGTAGCCGCCACCCCACAAATAATGAAACGTGTTGTCGACGCTTACTTGCCCGATGCCGTACCTGTCGGCGAGTTCCATACATCGCTGCATCGCGTCGAAGGCGACGGATTGGCCGAGTTTGAGTTTTGCATTCCAGATTTCCGAGCCCTCAAACCGGCATGGCAGCCTTTCAATTTCAGCGCCGGGCACACAACCACCGACCGAACTGCCAAACAAGTGATCCAGATGAAGTGCCTTGATGGCATTATGGGTTCGGATTCCGTACTCCGCAGCCATTTCGCAAAATCGCGAAGCCGCATTCGCTTCGGCTACAGAGTAACCTCGATGGAGATAGGCCGATTCGACTAGCTCGTTGTGAACTTGTCGTCTGACGACAAAAAACAGCTCACCATCTTTGGCAGTCGTTCTCGCCTGTTCCTGTCCTGGCAACACGTTGGCTTGTGCCAGTGGACGCTTGTTATCGACAAAGTTGATCAAATTCTGAGTCGCCATCATGGCTTGGCGCTGAACCGACTCGTAAGTCCGTGAGCCAATATGCGAGGTGATGATTGTGTTGGGTGTTGAGAAGAGGACGTGATTGCTTGGTGGTGGTTCGACTTCGAGCACATCCGCACCGTACCCGCCGATTTTGCCCGAGTGAAGCGCTTCTGCGATATCCTGTGAATTCACGATTTCGCCGCGGGCGCAGTTGATGATAATTACGCCGTCCCGCATCGAAGAGATCGTCTGTTTGTTGACGAGATTTACGGTGCTCTCGTCAAGAACGCAGTTAAGCGAAATGATATCGCAGGACGACAACAGTTCTTCAATCGTTTCGCAACGAGTCACTGCGTGTTTGGAGGCAAATTCCTGATCCCAACAAACGTCAAACGCACAACGCTCCATGCCAAAGGCGATCGCTCGTTCGATGACGGCTTTACCGATGCGACCCATGCCGACAACGCCCAGCCGTTTTCCCATGATTTCGTTTCCCGTCAGCCGTTTCCAATCGCCTTGGCAAGTGTGATTGGCAACTTCGACGATTTTTCTGGTCAATGCGATCATCAGGCCAAATGTGTGTTCGGCGACGGTCGTGTGATTGACACCGGGGCAGAAGCCAATTGGGATGCCTTTGGACGTGGCATATGCCTTGTCAATCTTGTCGATGCCGATCCCATATTTTGAAATCCACTTTAGCCGTGGAAGTGATTTGTCGATCACGGCTCTTGTAATGGCGTCGTCGCCACAGAGAAATCCATCGAATTCTCCGGCAAGTGCAAGCATTTGCTCTTCGCTCAGTGGTCCGCGTTCACGAACGACTTCCCAGCCTTTTGATTCCAGCAAATCTAAATGCGTCCCCGGTGTATCCTGGTAGGAAGTCGTCGTTAGCAGAATTCTTGTGGTCATAGTGGCACGTAGGGAAGGCAGTATTGGAACCTACTTGTATAGAGAAATCAGTTCCCGGCAACAACTAGATCTATCGCATGCTATTAATCTGCCTCTGTAAAACTGTCTTCTCAACTTGGTCGGGAACAGATTTGTCAGCCCATTGCGACAAATGCCTGTTTAAAGACAATGTGTAGTCCAAGGTCAATCAAGTTGATTTGAATGAAAGTTCGTCGTGAAAGCGATCTCTTTTGACGCGCCTGAAACAATTCGTGTTTTCGATGCACCCCTGCCCGACGCTCCAGGGAAGGGGGAAGTAAAAGTTGCCGTTCATCGTGTCGGTATCTGCGGAACGGATATGTCATGCTACCTGGGCAAGTTTCCTTTTTTTGCATTTCCTCGAACGCCCGGTCATGAATTGGGTGTTGAAGTTCTTGAGTGTGGTCCTGGCGTAACGGACGTCCAACCGGGTGATCATTGCAGCGTCGAACCCTACTTAAACAATCCGGATAGCTATTCGAGCAGAATTGGTCGGCCAAATTGTTGTAACAATCTCCGTGTGATTGGCGTTCACATGGATGGAGGCATGTGCGAACAAATTAACTTGCCAAGCCACAAACTCCACAAAAGCACCTCACTTGGTTTTGATCAACTGGCTCTTGTGGAGACGTTGGCGATCGGCTACCACGCCGTTGAACGGGCTGGGGTCCAGGCAGATGAGAATGTTCTAATCATCGGTAGCGGACCGATTGGGCTGTCTGCGTTGGAGTTTGCAAGAGTTCGCGGAGGCAGACCACTGGTGCTGGACGTGAACGCAGACCGACTCGCATTCTGTCGCGAAAAAATGAGGGTCTCGGGCACGGTCATGGTCGAAATCGACGGCTCAGAACTCGAACGAATCAAAGAAATGACCTCCGGAAACCTTTGCGAGGTCGTGATCGACGCGACAGGTAATAACAGAAGTATGTCACGGGCACTGGAATTCGTTGCGTATGCAGGCCGACTGGTTTACGTCGGCATTACCTCCGGCAACATTAGCTTTCCACATCCATTAATGCATCGAAAGGAGATGACAATTCTCTCGTCTCGTAATTCGCAACCTGCTGACTTTGGCGAGATCATCAAACTAATGGAAGACGGAACCATCAATACGGATCCTTGGATTACCCATCGCACGACGATGGACCAGTTGTCGAACGATTTTCCAACTTTTCTCGATCCAAAGAATGGCGTACTGAAGGCGATGATTGAAATCACTTAGTTGTCGTATTGCGACCATCCCATTTTTTCACGCGAAACTTCGAAACTTCATGATCAAATCTTCAATTACGCTCTCACTCTTTCCATCCAGTCCCAAAATGCCATTTGTTTTGGGGCCCGACCTGGAACAAGGCGTCGCTCAGGCAGCGGAGATGGGCTACGACGCGTTTGAATTATTTCCGCCAAGCCGAGAAGCAATCGAGATCGCCAAGATTAGAGAGCTTTGCATCACGCATGCAATCGAGATTTCGACCGTTGGTACCGGTGGAGGGTGGGTCGCCGACAAGCTTTCTTTTACCGACCCCGATGCGGGCATTAGAGGGAGAGCGATCGAATATGCACGTTCGTTGGTCGCTGCCGTCGGTGACCTGGGCGGAATGGCGATCATTGGTTCGATGCAGGGACGTGCCGGCGAACAATCGCGTGAGGAAGCGATCGCAAGGCTGTCCGATGCTCTCAATGAACTGGGCGAATATGCTCGGAAATGGGAACAACCATTGCTGTATGAACCTCTTAATCGCTACGAAACAGATTTGATTAGCACGTTAGGTGAAGCGGGCCAACTCCTCGACACGATCGGAAATTCGAATGTGAAGTTGCTTGCCGATCTTTTTCATATGAACATCGAAGAAGTTGACGTGCCCAATGCCATTCGAGCGGCGGCCAACCATATCGGACATGTTCATTTTGTCGATTCGAATCGTTGGCCAGCTGGATTTGGTCACACCCGGTTTGCACCCATTGCCGGGGCTCTCAAGGAGATCGGCTACGAGGGTTACGTGGCGATGGAAGTTTTCCCGCTACCAACACAGAAAGAAGCGGCTCATGCCTCCATAAACGCGTTTAAAAAATGGTTTCGATAGATGTCGCGATTGGCCAGTGCCATATGAACAAGAAATCCTTGAATCCAACATCCGTTTATTGCCGTAATTGAAAATCTGTCATGGAAAAACGCACGCTTGGCAAAACCGGAATGCAAGTTTCGGCTCTTTCTTTTGGAGCTTCATCGCTCGGGGCCGAATTCCGCAACATTGACATTAACGAAGCCATCAAAAGTGTGCACGTCGCTCTCGACCGGGGGATGAATCTGATCGATACATCCCCGTACTACGGTCGGGGACTTTCCGAGTCGTTGTTGGGGTTTGCACTCAATGGAATCGATCGAGAAAGCTATTACCTCTGTACAAAACTTGGCCGGTATACACCGACTCACTTTGATTTTTCAGCTAAACGTGTTCGAGAGAGTGTGGAAATCAGCCTGACCCGAATGAAAGTTGATTACCTCGACATCATCCTTTGCCATGATATCGAGTTTGTCGACCTCGCCCAGATCGTTGAGGAAACCATTCCGGAGCTGCGAAAGATCCAGGCCGAGGGGAGAGTTCGCTTCGTCGGCATTTCGGGATATCCGATGAAGATTTTTAGACAGATATCGGATCAGACAAAACTTGATGTTATTTTGTCATACAACCATTACACGCTGCAGAACACAATGCTCGCCGAGCTCGTTGACGAGATGAAGTCAAAAGATATTGGGGTCATGAATGCGGCTCCATTTAGCGCACGATTGCTCACCAATGCTGCACTACCTGACTGGCACAAAGCGACACCTCAAGTCAGAGAAATCTGCAAGAAAGCGGCCGACCACTGTGCGTCCGCTGGTGTTGATATCGCGCAACTGGCGCTTCAATTCTCGGTTGCCAATCCGGACTTGTCGACTTGTATCGCGGGTTCGGCAAACCCAAACCGCGTTTCTCAATGGTGCGATTGGCTTGAACAGCCGCTTGACGAATCACTTGCTGGCGAAGTGCTGGACATTCTCAAGCCAATTCACAATTGGTTTTACGTCGAATGTCTTCCGGAAAACAGCGATCCTCAATAACTTCTTCGGAACTGGATGAGTCATGGACTTGATTGTTGATTCTCATCAGCACTTTTGGGACCGGTCGATGTCCGGGTTTGATTATTCGTGGCAAGACAAAAAAGGACTTGAAAAAATTTGTCGTTCGTTTTTGCCAGAGGATCTGGAATCCAATATCAAAGAGGCGGGCGTTGACAAAACGGTGTTCGTGCAGACTCAGCACGACCTGGAGGAGAATCGATGGGTTCTCTCGTTGGCCGAAAAGCATGATTGGATTGCCGGGGTCGTTGGCTGGGTTGATTTGGCGAGTGACGAATGTGAGGGGCAAATCGATGAGTTCAACGGGCATCCGAAATTTGTCGGCGTTCGTCACGTCGTTCAGGACGAACCGGATCCAGACTTTATCTTACGCGAGGATATTGGTCGTGGGTTGAGATTGCTTGAAAAACACGATGTCCCTTTTGACTTGCTGTTTTTTGTGAAACACCTCAAACACGCAGCGACTTTAGCGAAGCGGTATCCGGGGTTGCGTATTGTTATCGACCATTTGGCGAAACCAGAGATCAAAGCGGCCAGGATGGAGGGCTGGAAAGTGGATTTGCTAAGGGCAGCTGAATGCTGTAACGTCTGGTGCAAATTGTCGGGCATGGTTACCGAAGCCGACTGGGCGAATTGGACCAGCAGTGACTTAAAGCCATACGTGGAAACCGCACTGGAGGCGTTTGGCGCGAATCGCTGCATGTTCGGGAGCGACTGGCCCGTTTGCGAACTGGCGGCCTCTTATCAACAGGTTTTTGATGCGTTGATCGAATGTATTGGCGGCGTTTCCGCTGAAGAGAGATCAAAAATCCTCGGTCACAACGCGATTGACTTCTACCGACTGCCCGTGTCATGATTATACCAAACGCGCTCTAGTATTCGTCAGTGATCACGTTACCGTCGTTTAATTCCAATAGGCTTTCGTAGGTGCCGTAAAAACGGGTGCCGGCTGGAACATCATCTTCCACGGCGGGATTGCTGTAGAACGAATCGATGTTTTGGGAAATGAACGCAACCGATCCATCACCACGACCGAATATCGCTCCACCAGGGTGACGACTTGAAACACCTTGGCGTTTTTTGCGTTCCTGAGTTACCGAGGTTCCATTCACGTTGATGAAACCCCAACCGGAGAATAAGGCGTCTAGTCCACCATTGCTAAAGTTGGTTTCATCGCCGATACCACGAACACCAATGGTCATGGCGGCTCCTGGTGGGCGTGGAACAACGCCGCCGCGATCGGGACGCTTTGAAAGGGAGTCCCAGATTCGTTCACCGTAGAAAATCGTGTTAGAAAGACCATCAGTACAACGGCGAAGGCCGATTGAGTCGATGCCACAGAAGGCGCCGGTTGGCTGAACGTTGTTTGCATCAGCCAAGGCATGACACAAACGAACGTTGTTTGCAGCAACATAGTTGGCTATCGCAAAGTCATAATCGCCAGCTGCGTTCGAGGTATTGTTGTTTGCATCTTCCAAATAAACGGAAGGAGGATCTGCATAGTCGGTTTGTCCCCGAAACGTGTTAAGTCCCGTAGCCGAGTCCGATGGACATCGGAACACGGGAAGATTGGTTTGGCATGCTTCCAGAACCTCCGCGCCTTCCAGGGAATCTGCAAGTCGATCAGCCAAAGAAGGACCATTCCTTGGATCAAGCACGTTATACAGGTTTTGCAATTCAACGTATGGGAGCAAGACTGTTTGCCACGACCATTGTCCATAATTATCGGTAACCACCGGGTCTACACCCGCGACTTGTTCGATTTGAATTCCGATCGGAAGCTCTTGCAGAGCGGATTCATAATTCAAAGCCGCCAAAGAGAGCTGGCGAACATTGTTCATACAGGACGCGCGGCGGGCTGCCTCACGAACACTTTGAACTGCTGGTAGAAGCATTCCGATGAGAATCCCGATGATGGCAATAACCACCAGTAGCTCCACTAAAGTGAAAGCTCTTTTGGGCCTGTGTGTCATTCTGTTCTCCGAAAAAGGTGGCGCCGACGAGTTGAGACGCATGGATGAAATAGTAGGGCGAGGAGGATAAAGCGGGTGATTCTCACCTCGGGGGGTCCCTTTATGATATGGAACACCTGTGTAGATATCAAATTAGAGCGGTCTAAAAAGGAGGCAAATCGGCGCTTCTGGGGCGGACTATACCTAATCTTCCACGAAAAACGATCAACCCATTTGACGGAAATGATCGAATTACCACCGAATCAACCGCAAACGCAGCCGTTTTTCTGTGAGCCCCTTGATTTCAATAGCGGGGTCATTTCCTTCCCCAGTAGTCCGGCGTGAATATGAGACAACTGGACTCTGCAGCAACGCGTTCGTGTCCGGGGTTCGTCCATGAACCGGATGTTGGCTTTGTGACCGATCCTAAATATGAACTTGCAGCTTCAATAGTAAATTGCTTCGGCAATTCCATCGGAATCCACGCGCCACGGTAACCAGCACACTGACAGCGGCTCAATTGAAATATCGCTCTTGCGAGGCGGGAGATTCAACGCTTCGAATTCCAGGTTTTCAACTGAAATCTTTTCGGCAAGTTCAGCTGTGGCTTGATTGAAATCACGTTCGAGATCCTCGAATTTTTGCTGCAAGTCGTTCATGTTCTCCTTTGCACGATGGACGTCGTCTTTCTCTTTCGACGAGCGACTTGATGCTCGCATCGATGTCAACGTGCGCGTCGAGCGTCGACCAAGCACGGCACCGATTAATGTCGAGCCCCAGCTCATTCTCGAGTTCCATTTGGATTGATCGTACTGAGCTTCTTCTTTTTCAACACGATCTTCTGCGCGACGGATTTTGTCGCGGAGGGTAGAGAATCGCTTCGCGTATTTTTTTCTAAGCTTTTCAGTTTCCTCATCTCGCCTTTCAGAAACCATCAATTCAAGACGAACTTTGAAATCACCCAGCGTTTCGCCGGGCTCGGAATACTGTTTAAGGTCAGCGCACTTCCAAATCGTCATCGACTGTTTTCGGTACAGAAACTCCTTTAGTGCTCGCTCCCACGTTTTATAGTTTTTGGCCTTTTGAAAGCCGGAACCGACATCGGCGAATTCGCCATCTTCCGAAGCATGTTGAATGAAATCGAGCGGGTGTTCTAGTAATTCAGCTTCTTCCCAGATTTCGGTGGGCATTTCATCTCTGGAAGCGTGGGCCAGTACATCCAGCTCGACCCACTTGTCAACCTTGTACGTCGCACGCACGAAGTGCAGACGCCCGCTTCCGAATAGCGCCGGACGATACAGCAGCCTGTTTCCTTCGCCAACGCGTTCGGCCGGTTCGACATACCGCTGTGGAATATCGGTCGGAATCAGTTGCCTAGGATCAATTTCGTGCTTTTGTGTTTCGACTTTAGTTGCCGTCGGTCGTCGCTCGTTGACCACCGATGTTTGCCCCGCTTCCGGATCGAAGCCATTTTTGATGATTACTTCCCGAAGCTGATTTCTGGTGAGCGGGCCGCGAAGATACGACATCGCCCATCGCGTCTCAAAAACGACGGGGCCATCGTCATGCACATTGTTCATCAGAAACTTGCGACTCCCCAAGCCCGCCAATATCTGCTCCATCTTTTGTCGGTCAAACGATGCTCCCGCCTGAGCCGATGCTCCTTCCAGGCCTTCCAGCACTCGCATTTTGTCTCGTTCGGTTTGCAATCGTCCCAGAAACCAGGTCCCAGTATTCGAAAGTCCTTTGTAGTCAAGGTCGACAGGATTTTGAGTCGCCAGGACGACGCCCAGTCCGAATGCTCTAGCCTGTTTTAGCAAAGTCAACATTGGCTGCTTGGAAGGCGGATTTTTCGTCGGCGGGAAATATCCAAACACCTCATCCATGTAAAGCAGAGCGCGAAGACTTGAAGTGCCCGGTTGAGTTCGCATCCAGGACAGCACTTCGTTAAGCAGGATCGTGACAAAGAACATTCGTTCTTTTTCAGAAAGGTGAGCAATCGAAATGATCGAAATGCACGGTTTGCCCTCGTCAGTGTGCAACATCCGCTTGACGTCGAGAGGCTCGCCTGACATCCAACTCGCAAATGACGGTGAAGCCAACAAGTTGTTCGTGGTCATCGCGAGTTCGGTGCGGTCTTTTTTCGGAAAGAACTCGTCGATTTGCATGATGCCGACGCGCTCGAAAGGCGGCTTTTGAATCTGGCTGATCAACTTGCCAAGATCGAGATCCTGACCCTTCCCCCAGGCGGTGCTGAGGAGGTTCGAAATTAGAATGTGTTCCTTGCTTCGAATTGGATCAGCATCGATTCCGAGCAGCGCAAGCAGACCTGACGTGGCTGAGCTGATTCGTTCTCGGAACAAGTCATTGTCATTGCGCACCTCTTCACTGGGAGCGGCGAAGCTTTTGAGAACCGTCAACGGGCGCCCGGAGTCACTGCCGGGCGTATAAACCCGCATGTCAACGTTGTTTCGAAACGCTTGAATTCGCGACACATCCTGGCCCCACGATTCAATTCCTTTTTTCCATTTTTCGGCCTCATGCGTCGCAAACTCTTCAGGGGTCATGCCTTCGCGACTGGCCTGCCCTTCGTCAATCCAGGGTCGGAACTCCTCCGGAGTCAAATTGGGAAAAGTGAGCAACAGGTTCGCGATGTCACCTTTCGGGTCAATAACAATCGCCGGAATATTGTCCATTCCGGCTTCCTCAAGCAGGCCGATGCACAAACCTGTCTTACCACTGCCGGTCATGCCTACAACGACAGCGTGGGTACAAAGGTCTTTGGAATCATAAAGCAACAAATTGTCGGTGCGCTCACCCGCTGCGAGGTCGTATTCTTTGCCCAGATAAAACTGGCCAAGTTTTTCAAAATCCTGCATCAAGGCAACTTCCTTAGTCGAATCGTTCATTGGCGGTGCTCCACTGCTGTTTTTTCTGACATAAGTATCGCAATTGAGGGTCAGAATACCAACCCGTGCCGGACTGAATAAAGATCTTCGCAAATCCATCCGGTTGGTCGTTTAGCGATTAAGCGTAAAATCGGTCGACATGAAAACACTCATTAAAAATGCAAAAGTTGTTACATCAGACGGCTTGGTTGACGCGGCGGTCTTAATCGAAGGTTCGAAAATCGCCGCGATCGATCCGGCAATTCAAACTCAGGTGGACCGGTCGGTTGATGCCACGGGCCATTACTTACTGCCCGGACTCATCGATGATCAAGTCCATTTTCGTGATCCAGGACTAACTCACAAAGAAGATTTGGCACATGCTTCACGCGCTTGCGCAAAAGGCGGAGTGACAAGTTTCCTGGAAATGCCAAATACGATTCCCAATGCGACAACGCAAAAGCTAATCAACGACAAACTTGAACTTGCGTCAAAAACAAGTCTGGTCAATTACGGGTTTTATATCGGAGCGACGCCCGACAACCTTGACGAATTGAAAACGGCGGTTCGCACACCCGGAATCAAGATTTTTATCGGCTCCAGCACGGGTGACCTGTTGGTAGACAATCAAGATACGCTCGAACGGATTTTTGCCGAGACAACACTTCGTATTTGTGCGCACTGTGAAGACGAAGCGACCGTTCGCGCGAATCAAGAAATATTTGCCGGGCAAACGGATATCGCAACTCACTCCAAAATCAGAAATCATGAAGCGGCCGTCATCGCAACCAAACGATCGATTGACCTGGCGACACGCCACAATCATCCGTTTCATGTGTTACATGTTTCCACGGCAGACGAAGTCGAATTGATCTCAACGGCATCAAATCTGATCACGGCGGAAGTTTGTCCACATCATCTTTTCTTTAATGTGGACGATTATGATCGTCTGGGATCCCAGATTAAGATGAATCCTTCGATCAAAACAAGACATGACAACGCAGCTTTGTTTAAAGCGCTGCTGGATGGAACGATTGAAGTCATCGCCACCGACCACGCGCCCCATACGCTTGAAGAAAAGGCCAAGCCGTATCCCGAATGCCCGTCCGGATTGCCGGCAGTCGAGAATTCACTTGCGTTGATGCTCAACGAGGTCAGCAAAGATCGCTGCACCATTAATCAGGTTGCGTCCTGGATGAGCACCGCCCCGGCACGCGTCTGGGATATCAAAAGTAAGGGACGGATCGAAGTCGGTTACGATGCAGACCTGGTTCTCATCGATCTCGAGCTTAAACAGAAGATAGATAATGCAACGCAACAAACCAAATGCAAATGGAGTCCCTGGCACGGGACCGAGCTAACCGGTTGGGCGATTGCCACATGGGTGATGGGCCGACAAGTCATGAAACTTGAACACGGGCAGTACATTTTCGACGAAACCCGAATGGGTTCCGAAATTTTGTACGAACACAGCTAAGTCGTAATTCGCGCATTGAAATGCAGCAACAAGTGTCCCAGTTGTTGACAACACAACATTCTGCAACTGAGACAAATGCGGCTACACTATCAAACACAATTGGTCAGGCAATTGTTTGTCACTGTCGTCCATTCACCTTGCGAGTATTTAACTGACGAGTCCAGATCATGAATTCTTTGACCCGCCGACAAATGATGGCAATGACTGTCGCTGCTGTTGGTGTTAGACGTAAAGTTTTTTCAGCCATGTCCTCCCCGTCTGATTTTCAGTTGAAGTATATTGTTGGTTCGTGCATGTACGGCTACCTCTACCTTGGCGAGATCCTTCCGGAAATCGCCAAGTGCGGAGCAGCCCACATCGATATCTGGCCTAAAAGTCACGGCAACCAGCGCGAACAGTTGGAGGACATGGGCGAAGAACTATTCGCTTCACTGCTAAAAAAACACAATGTTTCGCTGGGCTGCATTACGCAGTACAAACTGGGACCGTTTGGACTGCGCGATGAGATGAAACTGGCACAGCGACTTGGTTGCTCAACGATTGTGACCGGGGGAAGCGGACCTGCAGGATTGAGAGGCGCCGATCTGAAGAAAGCAGTTGGCAACTTCATGGAGAAAATGAAGCCACATCTTGAGGTGGCCGAAAAAACAGATGTTACAATCGCAATCGAAAACCACGGCAATAATCTGATCGATTCGCCGGACTCATTAAAGTACCTCGCGGAATTGCGACCGTCCGAGAATATCGGTATCGCGTTGGCCCCGTACCATCTGCCTCAGGATGCCGATTTGATCGCCAAATTGATCCGAGAAGTCGGCAATGTAGTCAAAGTCTTCTACGCCTGGGAACACGGTGATGGTTGCATGACGAAATTGCCAAAAGAACAGGAACTCAAACAGCTTCCGGGCAACGGTTCGCTGGATTTTGGACCTGTCTTACAAGCCTTGGCCGAGATCAAGTATGCGGGTTGGACCGAAATCTTCATGCACCCAGTACCTCGTGGTATTCCGATTATGGAAACAGCAGCCCAGGTAACCGCCGAAATTAACAAATCTCGAGCCTATCTTTCCGACAAACTGGCCGCTACACAGATTCAAAACCGCAACGACAAACAACTCAACCCGCCATCGAGTTTTTGAAACTCAGAAACGTCCACTGGAATCACGGGATAGCCGACAGCTTCAATTTTGGCGATGGATTTTGCAAACCCGGCTGGTGCGATCACCGTCCCATTGACCCAAACGCAATTGGCAGCGGAGGCTTCATCCGGATCAATGGCAATGAGGTCGAAGTTTGCAAACGCCGGCTTAAAAAGAAATTCACCACAAGCCACGAGCGTATTGTTTTCCAGATAGGATACCCCGGTTTTGAGATGTAACATTTCGCTCATCTCAACTGTGGAACCGCTTGAGCCGTATTTCTCCAGGAGCGAAATCAATTGATGGGCCCCGGCATCGTTGGTACGGTCCGAGAGCCCGATGTAAAAGTGATTGCCAACCATCATGATGTCGCCCGGCTCAACTGTTCCGGGAGCTTCGATCGACTCAATGTGATTGAAGTAGCCGCGCAGCAGTTCACGCACCTCGACCTCCTCGCCCTGTCTAGAAGGTGCGCCGAGCCTGGCGATAATCGCACAGCGTCTGGTCAACAACGCTGTGTCTTCCACAAAACAACTGTCCGGAACGCCTTCAGCGGCGGGCAGGGTGATAACAGTCAGTCCGCACGCCCGTAGCGCTTCGACATAATTTTGATGCTGCCGTAGTGCAGTCTTATAATCCGGCTTACCAAGCTTGGCGTTCGTGATGCCATCGATGATCGTTTTTGGCGGTGGGCGAACGATGGCGTGGGTAAACATTTTCATTCTAGAACGCGTTTGGTTTAAGTTTGGCGTCTTTTCGTCGGTTTCGCCCGGCAATCAGAGCGCCACGACCGCCGACACGCACTAAACAGTCGCCGAGCCTGCGGGTGATGAATCTGAGCCACGCATCCTACCACGCTGTGCTCACCCAATTATAAGCAAATTTTGTGAAAACCGAGTGGAGCAGTGAACGGATACAATTCCTCTTCTTCTCTGCACTTCGATGGTTTTGGCTCTCCAACGTCTCTGCACTTCAGCGATTTCTTGCCATAATTATCAGATGTTTAATTGGTCAAAAAACAGAAGAAGAAAACGTATTCTGACAGGTCCTTGGCCGGTTGCCTGGGAAACGATCCTGACGAGCAGCGTGGGCCATTTCAAAGGGCTATCCGCGATTGAACAGGGCAAACTCAGAGACATTACCCAAATCATCGTGGGTGAAAAGAACTGGGAAGCTCACGATGGCCTGGCTATGTCGGACGAAATCAAAGTTACGATTTCGGGAAACGCGGCTTTGCTTCTGTTGGGTGTCGAGAACTACTATTTTGACCACGTGAGCACCATCATTGTCTTTCCATATCCGATGCGTCGCGAAACTCAAGACGGGCTAATCGTCGGCGGAAAAACTCATCATGCCGGGGAAGCCTGGCAAAGCGGCCAGGTCGTATTGTCTTGGCAAGATGTTGTCAGCGATTCGCGGCACGCATTTGACGGACGCAACCTGGTTATTCACGAATTCGCTCACTGTCTCGACGGAATCGATGGCGAAATGGGAGGCAGTTTGCATTTTGATGATCCGGCGACGAGCGAGCGTTGGCGGCAGGTTTGCAATTCTGAGTTTGAAGCATTGAAAACGGCCGCACAACTCGGTCAACCAACTTTGCTCGATTACTATGGAGCGACCAACATGGCCGAGTTCTTTGCCGTTGCCAGTGAGACGTTCTTTGAGAATCCGCGTCAGCTTAAGCACCAACATTCCGAGTTGTTTGGCCTGCTCGTTAAGTACTACCACGTTGACCCACGATCGTGGATGCCGCAGATTCGATGAGTTTTGGAGTACAGGCTTCCGGTAAATTTGACCACGCAAGCCATCAAAAAAATAAGAGATTTGATGAAGTTTCAAGGACAAAACATCCGGTCTTTGGTGTGATTCCGGAAAAATTCGTTGCGAATTTGTTTAGACACACCATTCTGAATCTGGAGCCGACATGATTTCGGGTGGCTGAATCGCAAGGCTTGCTACGGCGGATCGGGCCATCGCGACCTGTTCCTGAGTCGTTAACAAACCAAGCTTGAAATCCATCTTGTGGCTTTGTCCGGCTTCCAATTCCACGACGCGTCCTTTTGATTCTTCGAAACTCCGCGGATTGGGAAAGTTTGTACCCGGTTCAAGACCTGCCACATAACCGTCCCACGAATCTACTGTGTTCTTCCACAACGTAAAACAAGTCAGCTGCCGCGTGTTGTATTCGATACTGACACCTTGAGCCTTGTCAGCTTCTTCTTCCCTCAATCCATAATCAAGCACGACAGTTGTGTTGTTTTGGGCATCAGCATGCAGCTGCATAAAATAAACCTGCTCTTGGAAATCGACTGAAGGATCGCCAAACTTCGCCCAATCGTTGATCCCCGCCTCGGCGTCTGCGTCGCGCGGGACGATTTTTTTTGCCGGCGCAAGCAACTCCCAGCCGCCCTTCATTGCGGGTGGACTGAAGTTGTTGTGATAAAGCATTTGAAAACCCGTTTTTCGTGCGCTGCAGTTGGTGACCTTGTCCCGAATCGCCACGACATTCGAATTCAGGTTCAGTTCAAGCTCCGTGGTCAATCGTAATCGGTTAAAGTGAAATCGAGTTTCTTCGACTTCTCCCCAAAATCGAATGCAGCCTTTTTCTTCGTCGACTTCAACCGAAACCAGCTCCGCCGGAAGATTCGCGATCCGACCATGTAACGGATAAATCAGTCGCCCGTTTTCGTCATGTTCGGGCGCACCGTTACTGAACATTCCGCAACGGACCATCATCTCGTCAAACCCGTCGAGCCATCCCAAGCCGCTGGGTTCGGAAATCGGCACGTACATTGGATGGACCGGTCCGTTGACAGGTGAAGTCCAACCAAATGATTTGCCGTTCATTTCACAACGCCAGATTCCCATTCCGCGAGTCGGAATGATCTGAACTTTCATCGCGCCGCAATTCAATTCGACTATTTCAACACCGGCACTTTTACCACCCGAAAGTCGAGTTCGTTTGAAACCGACTTCCGGGTTTCCACCGGTTATCTCAGCCAGCTCGCTCGATGGACTGGGAGCAAGTTGCCAGGTATGTCTCGTCTTGAGTTGCTTTTTCATGAATACTCTCGATATTGCGTTATCTTGATTAAAAACCGGTTCGGTTGCGTTTCGATATTTGCAAGTTTAAAACTAATGAACCGTTTCTAACTGTTTTTTGAATGAAAGATCATTCGCGATGACCAATCAAGTTGAAACCAAACCCGTCATTTCTGACAACGTGGCCAAGGTTCTTAACGCGGCACTTGATGCGGGCGAGGGTCTGCTCAGGTTAACACCGACCTGGGTGCCGCGGAATTTCCTCCACCCGGGAAAACGGATTCGACTTCATCCCGATGATTATTACGCGATGGGGGCCGAACGTGGAGGGATCGATGAACGATGGTTTTCCAGTACGACCGAAGCGTCCAATGACGGGCGTGAATGGCATGAAGGGTTGAGTTTCTGTCTTTTTGAAGGCCAGACGTTTCTGTTGCGTGACGCAGTTGCCGAAACCGGAGCTCGGATCATTGGCTCAACTTTGTTTGATAAATACGAAAAGTGGCCCGTTTATTCCAAATTCTTTGACAACATGGGCCCGATTCCGCATCACATGCATCAGTCAACTGCGGACGCGGCACTGGTTGGACAGGAAGGCAAACCCGAGAGCTATTATTTTTCGCCTCAGTACAACAATTGCGATAATAATTTTCCGCATACGTTCATGGGGCTTGAACCAGGTACGACGAAAGCCCAACTCAGAAAGTGTCTTGAGGACTGGAGCAAGGGCGATAATGGAATTCTCGATCTATCGAAAGCCTATCGTTTAAAACGGGGAACGGGCTGGCTGATTCCTCCGGGAGTTTTGCACGCACCCGGTTCGCTCTGCACTTACGAACCGCAGTGGGGTAGTGACGTGTTTGGGATGTATCAAAACATTGTCGAAGGCCGCTATGTTCCCTGGGATTTGCTGGTCAAAGACATTCCCCCTGACAAACACCATGATTTGGACTTCATCCTTGGCCAGCTTGATTGGGAAAAGAACGTCGACCCGAATTTCAAGGACAATAACTATCTGGAGCCGATGGTGGCCGACAGCGGACCGGGATGGGTTGATCGCTGGATCGTTTACGGAACCGTTAATGGAGATCAGCTGTTCTCCGCTAAAGAACTGACCCTTGACTCAGGTGGTTCTTGTGAATTAAAAGACTCCGCGGCAAGTGGTTGGATCACCGTGCAAGGGTCGGGCAAGATCGGCTCGTTGGATCTGCAGACACCGGTAATCATTCGCTACGGTCAAACGACCTCGGATGAAGTCTTCATTACACACGAGGCGGCGACACGTGGCGTTACGGTAACAAATACGGGCAGCGAGCCCTTGGTGAGTTTGCGTTATTTCGGGCCGGACGCGTTTTCTTGGGTGCCAAGCGTGGGCGACCATAAGCAGGCTTGACTCGTTTGAATTTCGGACCGTAGAACGGCAGTTAGCGGCAATAAGAAAAGCCCGACATTCTGTAAGTTCGGGATAACGATCTTGGTTCGCGATGTTCAACATAACCCTATCCCTTGGACTTCGCGGGGCGAAATCGGTTAGAATTACGGTTTTCACAAATGCCGAATCCGCCGATGAATACTGAACCGAACAACCAATACACGGTCGTTGCCCGTCGTTATCGCCCCCAGGTGTTTTCCGATCTGGTCGGACAGACGCATATCTCGACGGCGCTTTCAAATGCAATCAAGCAGAATCGAGTCGGACACGCTTATTTGTTCACGGGTGCTCGGGGCGTTGGAAAGACCTCGTCGGCCAGAATTTTCGCGAAGTGCTTGAACTGTGAAAAAGGCCCTACCGTCAAACCATGTAATAAATGTGATATTTGTGAGGCGGTTTCGCTCGGTGAAGACGTTGACGTTCTCGAGATCGACGGAGCAAGTAACCGCGGAATCGATGAGATTCGACAACTGAGGTCCAACGCCGGCGTGCGCCCGAGCCGATCGCGGTTCAAAATCTATATCATCGACGAAGTTCATATGCTGACGCCACAAGCATTCAATGCTCTGCTCAAAACTCTGGAAGAGCCACCGGGACATGTGAAGTTCATTTTTTGCACAACCGATCCACAGAAGATCCCCATCACGGTTCTTTCGCGTTGTCAACGATTCGATTTTTCTCCGGTTCAAACTGACGAGATTTCACAGCGTCTAAGAGAAATCGCTGAGAATGAAGGGGTGCACGCGGACGATGCCGCACTTGCCTTACTTGCTCGTCGAGCCAACGGTTCGATGCGCGACAGTCAGTCGTTGCTTGAACAGCTGTTTTCATTCTGTGGAAAAGAAATCTCGGTCGAAGAAGTTAACCAGCTTTTGGGGACGGCCGACATTAGCCGAATCGTTGAATTGGCTGAAGCAATGACCGAATGTGATGCGGCCACAAGTCTTGGGTTGGTTAATCATGCGGCGACCGATGGCGTTGATGCGGGGCAACTCGCTCAGCAATTGCTCGGATTCTATCGCGACATGATGGCAGTCAGAGTGGGTTGCGACGAGGAAACGTTACTGAGTTGTACCGCTGCCGATATGGACATGCTCAAAAAACTCAGCGATAAACTGGGTTTGGAGACCATTTTGACGATCGTGCAGATTATTGACGGCGCTGTCGTAAGAATGCAGTTCAGCGTGCACGCAAGAACGCTGCTTGAAATGGCGATCGTGCGAATCTGCAACTTGGAAAAAATGGAATCGATAGCTGAGCTCGTATCCGTTCTGAGTTCAGGAGCCAAATTAGCAGCATCGCCAGGAGCGGCGTCGGCGAAATCGGGTTCAAAAAAAAACGAAGCAGTTGAATCGAAAGCAACCCAGGATTCCAAATCCTATCGCGTGAGTTCCAATACGGCGTCCGCACAAGTTCCCGAACCGAATCCGGCAAAGCCCGTCGACGCAGCTGTCTCGGATCCGGGCGAATCGAGTCCAATACATATCCCAGTCGATGGGCCCAACAGTCCGGAACCGCCGCCTGGCATTCCACTTGATCAGGCGGAAGTTAAAACAATTTGGGAAAAGGCCCTCACCGAGCTGGGGGACATGACAGCCGACATGGCTCGCGATTACGAGAAACTCGAATTATGTGACTCAAACAAGCTGGTCGTGACTTTGCAGGATTCCTATAACAGAGATATGTGTAACCGACCCGATCGGAAAACGATGCTTGAGTCGGCCCTTACCCGGATTGCAGGGCAACAATTGCGAGTGGATTTTCTGGTTTCGACATCTACAACAAAACAACAAGTCCCACCGCAGCCGAAAATGAGTCGGCGGCAGCAGATGCGACAACTTCACGATCAACCATTGGTCAAAAAGGCGATGGAGGTGTTCGACGCGGAGATCATTGACTTTCGAAATCCCAAATAGTTACCAACAAGTCCGGGTACCGACAATATTTTTTATCGAAATGGAGAAAAACGTGTTTAAGGGTATTGGAAACATCGCTTCACTATTGAAAGAAGCTCAGAACATCGGCCCCAAGATGGAAAAGGTAACCGAAGAGCTCAAAGCCAAGCGAGTCAGCGGTTCCGCGGGAGGAGGAATGGTCTCGGTCCTGGCGAATGGATTGGGGCACATTCTGAAAATCGACATCGACCCGATGCTAAAAGAAAAAGGCGACGTTGAAATGGTTGCCGACCTGTTGCCGGCGGCGATTAATGAAGCATCCGCCAAGGCAAAACAGCTGCATGTCGAATCCATGCAATCGGTCGCGGGAGGTTTTTCATTACCGGCTGGCATTGATGACGCGTTGAAACTGTTTTCAGATGTTCCAGAACCACCACCGGAGACCGACACTGACACGACGCCCAGTTTGGACACCGAGCGGTAGTTTTTGATATGTCCCAGTTAGCCGATTCCGTTACGAACATGATCGAGCAGCTATCGCGGCTGCCAGGAATTGGCCGCAAGTCGGCTGAGCGTTTGGCTTACCACATTTTGCGGATCCCCGAATCGGAAGCATTTTCCCTTGCTGACTCGATTCGTAATGTGCGTGAAAACGTCCGTTACTGTTCCGAATGTTACAACCTGGCCGAAGGCGAAAAATGTTCAATTTGCCTGGATTCGTCTCGCATACAAGACGTAATTTGCGTTGTTCAACAGCCTCGTGATTTGATGGCGATCGAACAATCAGGAACCTATCGGGGTCTTTACCACGTGTTGCTTGGCCGAATTGCTCCGCTTGAAAACATTGGCCCTGATCAATTGACGATTGACAAACTCGTCGAACGTATTAGTACGGGGCAGTTTAGCGAAGTTATTATGGCGACTAATCCGACGGTGGAAGGCGACGGAACGGCACTTCATATTTCAAACCAGTTGTCTGAATACGACGTCAACTTGACGAAACTCGCGCGTGGAATAACGACGGGAAGCGTCCTCGAGTTTACCAACAAAGAGATATTGGCTGACGCGATGTCTGGCCGGCAGCCGTTTTAGGACTCCGATCGAAGGCAAGGGAAGTTTGAATTGGATCTCATTTGTTCGTCTCGAGGCACTTATTACAGTTTGTCAAGGATTAAAGTTCTCTGACAGCTGAAATTGTTGTTCTAACCAGTCAAAAAAAACCTAAGTTTAGGTACCGCTTTTGCCTTTCTTGGTTTTAGACACTAACTTAACCAATATTAAAAAACTACAATATTAAGTTAACCTGATTTTTGTTTTGACGAATTGGATAAATCAAAACAACTGACATGAAGATTTCATTCGGCCAACAACTCGCGCAGAAACAAACCCAAACACTGGCTCCGCGGATGATCCAGTCAATGGAGATTCTGCAAATGCCATTGGCTGCCTTGGAAGAGCGCATAGATCAGGAACTGAGTGAAAACCCGGTTCTGGAACGAACGACGACAGAAAAAGAATTTGAACCGCCATCCGAATCCCAGACAGACATCAACAAACCGGAGTCGGAAACTGATGTGGAGCAAAAAGAGCTCGTCATCGATGCCGAACACGACGCGGATGATTTCGAGCGTTTGCTGAATCTCAACATCGATCATCCCGAGCATTTCGATGGACCGCGGCCTTCGGCGAATCGAATCATGGAAAGTGGCGACTGGCAACATGATTTGATGGCCAACGTTGTTGATCGAAGCGATACACTGCAGGATCACCTCGTCAATCAACTTCATGAACTTGATCTCGATCCCGAGCTGGAAAAGATGTGCGAACGAATTATTTCGTCGCTAACGGCGGAAGACGGCGGCTATTTGCGAGTTGGATTGATGGACCTGATACCGGGCGGCCCAAATCCGGAAAAAATCGAACTGGCGGAGGATGCGCTGGCAACCGTCCAGACTTTTGATCCGCCTGGTGTCGCTGCTCGCGATCTCAAAGAATGCCTTTTACTGCAACTGAACAAGCTACACGAGATTCCAAATCTGAAGCGCGTCCGAACATTGATCCAGGATCATCTGGAAGATTTGCGGGACAACCGCATGCCCCAGATTCAAAAGGCAACGGGTTATACGATCGAACAAATCAATGAAGCCTGGGCCGAGTTACGCAGACTCGATCCAAAACCTGCCAGTCGTTTTGCCGATCGCGTGGTGCCGACAGCCACACCCGATTTGTTTCTTGTGCATAACGAAGATGGAACGTACTCCGTCAAGATGGAAGAAGGTCCCTCACGCAGTTTAAATATCAGCAATTATTACCGACAACGATTGGCAAACGGACAGGCAACCTCGGAAGAAAAGGAATTCATCAAACGAAAAATCACGTCGGCTCAATGGCTGATCGAATCGATCGAACAAAGACGTAACACACTAACGAAAGTTGCACAGGCGATTGTCGAACATCAAACGAAGTTCCTTGAAGAAGGCGGCCAGGAACATCTGGAGCCGCTCAAGATGCAGCAGATCGCTGATATTGTTGGGGTCCATGTCACGACGGTTTCCCGAGCGGTTGACGATAAATGGTTGGAGACACCGCGTGGGATTTTGCCATTGCGATCATTCTTTGTTGGCGGAACGACGAATGAAGAAGGTGAAGATATTGCCTGGAACAAGATTCGCGTCGCTTTGCAGAAACTGATCGACGAAGAAGACAAAGGCAAACCGTTCAGTGACGACGAGATCGTCAAACGTCTGAAGTCAATTGGCTTTAACGTGGCTCGACGCACCGTGACCAAATACCGGAAAAAAATGGGCATCCCCAGTTCCCGGCAACGCCGCGACTGGTCTCAAAAGAGTGACTGACCGTTGGCGCGAGACTGAAGAGAACAAAAACGGTCTCCTTGCGGTAGTTAAGAGTGTCGCAACGTTCGATAGGCAAGTGCTGATCCTACGACTCTGTGTTTTTGAATCGCCGGCCGATCAGGTGTTCAACAGCTCTATCTGTATGGTTCTGCGTGATTAATTCGCGTACTTGCAAAAAACACTCGGCCTGAACGAAGTTGACGGGAAACAGGTCATCCTGATTCGGCAACTCGGGTACCAGCCTCATTTCAATTTGGTCGATCAATTCCGCAACCCCGGCGCCCGACGTTGCCGACGTGAGCAGGAAACGGTCGCCCAGGTCCTGTAGTTCATCAGCCAGCAGGTCGGATTTGTTTCGAACGAAAATCGCTGGTTTGTCGTGTTGGTCGATGTCGGTTGGCACGGGCGAATCTTCTCTCACATCGGTAACGAATATGATCAGGTCCGCCGATTGGATTTCCTGTTGAGCCTTTAGAATTCCTTGGACTTCAATTTGATTATCGGCATTTCTCAAGCCAGCAGTATCTTTAAGATCGACCGGCCAACCGTTAATTGACGATAGTTCGGAAACGACGTCTCTCGTTGTGCCGGGCATTTCATGGACGATCGCCCGGGCGAAGCCGACAATCGAGTTGATCAAGCTGCTTTTCCCAACGTTTGGCTCTCCGCACAAGACAACGGTCCAAGGCTTGGTCAAATGGATTCCAAATTGGGTTTTACGCAGGATCTCGCTAAGCTGTTCGATGGCGGCAGCCGGTTTATTGCGGCAAAGATTTGCCAGTCGCTGAATCCGAAATTCAATCGAGTTGTATTGGTTCAATAGAATCTTGGCGGTTTGGCTAGTTCGAGCGAGCGACAACATTCGACGAAAATCTGCGCGCCACGGAGATGGTTCGGTCAGCGATTCCATTTCAGCCTCATGGGCAGCGCGAAACCCGCACGCATCAAGTGACGATGTTATTGCCATCACGGCGGCATCCCCACCATGACAATGGATTTCGGCAGATGATCCGTCGAGCGGACAAAGGATCAGTCCCTCGCCAACACCGTCGGGCGTAATCCAGTTCCCATAGATGATTGGCTGATGTTGCAATTGAGAAAGAGGTCGACCTGAGAATGGGAGAAACAACGGATTCAAATGCTGAATGATCTTGTCGCCATGGACCAAAATGGATGCAACTGCCCCTCGTCCAGCGGCAGTTAGTCGAATGTAAACCAAGTTTTTGATCGCGGATTGACGAGTCATTAGCGCGTCATCAACTTTCGACCGATAAGTTTCGCGCCGCGAAGCACCAGGTCCGGAACAATATTCCAGCTGCCAGGCAACCCGGCTTGTAAATCGGTGATCCCGCCGCCAGTGGCATAGACTTCGAGCGTTTCCGAAATCCGTTCTTGATACTGATCAACGATATGCTTGATGCCACCAATCTGGCATTGGTGGACACCCTTCACGATCGCAGTGAAGGTTGATTTGCCCAAGACTTCACCATTTACATTGCCAAGTAATTCAAGGTATTTTCGATTGGAAAGGTCTGGAAGTGCATCGGTCGAATCAGACAGGTTTCTTAGCGTTGTTACGGCTCCTGGAAATATGGCGCCTCCTTGAAACCGACCATTCGAATCAACAAGATCGACCGTGACTGCCGTCCCCGCATCAATCACGGCCACGGGACCACTGCCATCATTGAGTTGAATTGCCATCCAGGCAGCCACTAATCGGTCACGCCCGACTTGTGATCTTGATTCCACGTTTGATTTCAATTCGACGTCTGAATCTGTAATCAAATGCCATTTGTCATTGGGTCGGTTTGCGGCGATCCAGTCTGCGAATTCGGTGTCTCGGCTTTGGTTCACGCTACAAACCGACCAGAAGGCTGGCTCAACCGTGAGATCAAGCTCAAACGGTTCGCTCTCACGGATGATTGAAATCGTTGACCAACGCTGATCGGTTTGAGATCGTTCAACCGCGATCTTGATTGAGCTATTACCGATATCGACCGCAATCAGCTGCATCTTGTCTTCAGCCTAAAATACGAAATGATTCTGAGTGGGTAACGATGGACTGCTTATTTCAACCTCAGTGCTAGTTTGCCGTTAACAAGACACGGTGTATTGATCCAGAGCTTGAGCAATCCGACGAATTAAAACAGGCAGTCCAGCACCTGTTACTGCAGAGATTAGGAGCACTTCATCTCTGGTGTGTTTCTGAAGGCTCTGTTGGACTGCCGAGGATCCAGGCAGTTCGGATTTGGTGACCACAACAATTTCAGGTCGATCTTTGAGCTGGTCATTATATTGTTCAAGTTCGTTTCGAATCGACAAGTAGTTCTCGATCGGGTTGGATTGGTCTAGGGGGGTAGGTTCGACCAGATGCACGAGGATTCCGGCTCGCTCAATATGTTTCAAAAAGTCATGTCCCAGACCAACTCCTGCGTGGGCACCTTCAATCAGTCCGGGAATATCGGCAAGAACAAAACTTCGATCCTGGTCGATTTTGACTTGCCCCAGGTTTGGATATTTCGTTGTAAACGGATAATTCGCAATTTCGGGCTTGGCACTCGACAACCGGCTGAGAAGCGTGCTTTTCCCCGCGTTGGGTTTGCCAATCAAGCCCACGTCGGCAATGACCTTGAGTTCGAGAATCAGACGTTTGTATTCACCCTCACCTCCGGGAGTCCATTGTCGTGGGGCTCGATTGGTCGACGATTTGAATCTTGTATTGCCTTTCCCACCTTTTCCGCCGCGGGCTGCGATGACGGAATCGTTTTCGGCGGCTAGATCTTTGAGGACCAGCTTATTGGCCGAATCAATGACGACGGTGCCCGGAGGGACTTCAATCGTGATATCCTCACCTGCGCGGCCCTGACGATTTGAGCCCATTCCGTTGGTACCATTTTTGGCTTTGAGCAGTCTCCGATGCGAGAGGTTAACCAGACTGTTGACACCCGGTTTGGCGACGATGATTACGCTGCCGCCATCACCCCCATCGCCACCATCGGGCCCTCCGCGGGGAACGTACCTTTCGCGCCGAAAGCTCATACAGCCATTTCCGCCATTGCCGGCGGTTGCTTCGACTTCTACGCGGTCTACGAACACGAACCCGGGTACTTTTTGACGGGAGGTCGAGGCTCCTGTCGAGAAATGTGAAATCGACGAACCAAAGTTCGGCGGGAGCCTCAACCTCCCTTTTTTGTGAAAGCTAAAGTATCGAAAACGTTCATAATATAAATATGGGGCGCAAAAAAAGGATGCCAAAAAAGGCACCCAGTCATTGTTCCATTGGCCGCGTCAAATTCGCACGCTACCACGTGGCAGACCTTCTGGTCGATCAGTTGTTTTCAACAACGATATTGACTCGTCGTCCGTCACGATCAAACATCACTTGGCCGTCGGTCAGCGCGAACAAAGTGTAGTCTTTGCCTTGACCCACACCCTTGCCAGGGTGCCATTTGTTACCACACTGACGAATCAGAATATTGCCGGCGCGAACGTGTTCGCCACCGAACTTTTTTACGCCACGGCGTTGAGCATTGGAGTCGCGACCGTTTCGACTGGAGCCCTGACCTTTCTTATGTGCCATGATTTGCCTCAAATGTCGATTGAAATGTGAAACCTCGGAGTTTAGCGATAAATCCACATATGATCAAGGCTTTTGATGAAGCGAATCGAATTATCCACGGTGGGCTCCCAATACTGAGGCTCGATTTTCAGGATATAATTCGTACCCTCAGAATCCTTGAACCGCCATTTAATGCCGTTGACCAGAGTTGCGATGGCGACATCGTTGGGCAGTGAGATGCCAGAATCGGCGAATGCCTTGACCAGGGCTGGTGGGAGAGTGCCGCTATCCAACTGCGGCGCGAAGGGTGACTTGAAGGTAGAGAAGCTAATTTCGGCATCAGCTTCGAGAACCAGTATGTTCTGATTAGCGGTTTTATCCACACGATAGGCGCGTAAAACTGGGCCAGGAAGATAATAGCGGCGGCAGATTTCGACTTGTTCCTGAGAATCATCGACCAGCGGAATTCCGTAATCGATTCTGTCTTTGATCTCTTCGGCAGTATCCCCGGGACGCCAAAAATTAAGTTGCAATGTACGGTATTTGAAACCGATTTTCCCGTTTTTCGAACTAATTCGATACGCGTTGGTCAAGCCACTCACAAATACACTTACGTAATCAATCGTCGGATCGACATCTTTCCAGATAGCGACGCCCCATACTCCCGGGTCGGTCGGATCCGTCGAAACCGGGATCTTCGCCTGGGACATCTCGTACGTGTTTAGTAGATGTCGATTCGGATCCTCACGATTCTGTATCAGTTTCACCAGGTCGGGCGAAACTTGATCACGGTAAACGACGCGGCGGTATTGCCCGTTAGGTTCCGACGCCCATCCTTCCAGCGAAAACCTTGGTAAGAATTGTGCTACTTCAACATCGCCTTTGTTACGCAGTCCCTGATTTTTCACATGATCAAATCGCGGATCCTCTTTGACCTGTTCGTAGGTTAAGGTTTTTCCTGGATTGCGAATTCGATAAACCATGTACCAAACGTTTTTGCCGTCAACTTGAATTTGACGCAAACCCAGGAATCCGAATTCATATTGCCACACATCGCGAAAAAAGACGATCTTTCGCGTCTGACCGTACAACGTGTATTGCATCGGAATAAAGTTGGGCTTGTATTGGGTAGCGTTGAGACCAGGTAGCGGCAACGGAATCGTAAAGCTGTCTCGCGCATCGAGCTCCGGTTCGATTACATTTAGAACGCCCGTCGCGAGTGGTTTGGGACTCGCTGAATCGACTTGAGCATTGAGCGATAGGTTTGGCGAGGCGCTGAACGCGATCATAACTGCGAGAAGTAGAATTCTTTTGAGAAATCGTTGCATAAGGAGCACTCAGCTAATCTTGACCGCCAACAAAAATGAAAGACGGCTAAACTGTTCCGTCAAGTAAGCACGGACATCGGCCACATAGAATCGATGTCTAGACATGAGTTCAAGTATAGTTGGGCCAATTAAAAAGGGTCAAGTTTTCACCCCAACAGGCTAATAATCGGCCCATTTGTGGCGTGGATCGAGCCAGAATCCGTTTATAGGAATTAAACTGAATTAACGGCCGACCCCAGTGTGGACATCGATCCATTAGCTCTATTCGAAAACACCCTTCCCAAATCCGCCGTCTGTAGGGGCATCTTTCGCATCTGACTTCTCTGGCTGGTCCTGTTTTGAGTGGGACGTCACTTGAGTCCCGTGGCCAGAGTCGGTTCGAGACTGGTGTCTTGGCTCGTCCCGCGACTTTCGATTATCGGTTTTTCGGTTTTTCACGATCAGATCGTAGTCATCATCGTATCTCGATTTGTAGCCGGGCCGACCCGCCAACTCAATCTCGCGGTTGAGTTCGAGGATAACTCGATCCTGGATCATTTCTCGGCATTTGGCGTTAACTGGATGGGCAATGTCGGCGTATAACTTTGCACGGCCATTTTGATCATAAGCCAGTTCTTCATTTTTCAAGCGGGTCCCGCATTGGTTGCAGTACCGGGCACGAAGATGATTTTTGGTTCGACATTTACTGCAATGAGACGTCAGTTTGCGACTTGGCATGGCGACAAAGGGCCCGTTGTTGCCTTCGATGATCTTGAGATCCCGAACGACGAAACAGTCGTCGAAAGTGATGCTACAAAACCCGCGCAGGCGATCCTCCGCGCTTTCCATAAGCTTGATTCTGACTTCGGTTATTTGCATCACAAAACTCCCTCACTCAACCGCAATCGCCCGAGATTTGGTTAATTGAAACTGATTGAGTGTATGGCACGTAAAAATCTTTGCGTTTGGGTGACGATTAGACAAGCAATTCGCGGCATTAGATGCCGCAATTCGACTAAAAAACACACCGAAATAGCTTGATCCACTACCTGTCATTTGGTGGCCAAGACAGTTAACACGGGAAAACGAGGCCTGTAGTCGATCAATCCAGTCTGTCATTTCTGAAGCGTATATCTGCAAACGATTGAACAATCTGCTGCCGATTTTTTGAGCGTGGCCACTGGACAAATAGGCCAAAAGCGATCTGGGTGATTCGAGTTCTTCCGGCACTGAACAATTTCCGAACACTTGCTTCGTTGACAAACCGACTGGTGGTTTGGCAATCACAATCCACTGACCTGTGGGTCCGCTGACCCGGCTAACTTGCTCGCCCCGCCCACGACACACGGCCGTTCCACCAGAAAGGAAATACGGAACGTCGCTCCCGAGTTGGGCACCGATTTGTTGCATCTGCTTTAAAGTAAAGTTGCATTGCCAAAGTCGATTTGCGGCAATGATTGCCGCTGCCGCATTACCCGACGCTCCACCCAATCCGGCTTCAGATGGAATTCGTTTTATGCATTCAATGTCTGCGCCGTAACTTCCTGTCACGCGTTGATTGTTGTAACCCAAGTGTGTCTTGCGACAGAGTTTCATGGCCCGCACGATCAGGTTGCGTTCATCCGTCGGAATAAACTCCTTTTTTGAATTGTCACTGGTTTGAGAAATCCGAATCCGAATTTGATCGTCGTTACGAGAATGGAACCGCACTGTATCAAAAAGAGATACGCTAGAAATAACCGTCTCTAATTCGTGAAATCCATCCTCACGTCGGCCAAGTAGCTCTAGGAAAAAGTTTACTTTTGCCGGCGTAAGAATTTCGATTTCGCTCCCTAAAAATCGGATTCTCATCTTTGCCTATGTGGCGTTCCCTGAGTCGTTTAATCTCGTCGTCGTTCTCGTGGTTGCATAGTCCGAAATCGAGTTGAATCAATTCAACTCATGCGGCAATCCCATCTCCGCGCTTTTCCGCCATTTCGTCCGGTATTCACTGCAAACGAACATACTCGTACGTGTAAATTTTTCTGCCGTCAACTTATCATGGTTTGCAAAAATCACCACATAAAAATGCGAATGTTGCGCGAATCGAAGGTTTCAAGTTACGGCAAAAACGGTTACACCTATCGGGCGAACGTTGATGATAGATAAAGCTGCTCGTTCCAGCAAAATCACCTGACAAGTTTGTTTTATGTGTAAAGATTGGGCAAACAGGCAATTTGAGGGTGGGTTGCGGCCGTTTTTTTATTTTCTGGACTAGAAAAAATCGCGTTTTTGAGTTCTCACGACCTCATTCAGGCGGATTTCCGAAGACTCAATCTTGTTGTATCAACAGCCCAGTTCTTTTCATTTTCGACAAATACATTTATTAAGACCTCGAATGATTCGCTTTTCGGAAGTAAACACTCGCAATAACGGCGGAGAATTCGACAATCTCAGCACTCCCACCCTCGTTTCCAGGTCGCTGTTCGGGGGTGTCTTGATGGGGTTAGCGAATCTGGTGCCTGGCATAAGTGGCGGGACAATGTTGCTGGCCGCTGGAATCTACCCCCGTTTCATTGGTGCCGTAGCTGATGTAACGCGATTTCGATTTCGTTTTCGATCGCTAATGTTGCTGGGATGTGTTGTGGGTGCAGCAGGACTCGGCATCCTTTTGCTGGCGGGACTGCTTAAAGATCTGGTCGTCGATTACAGATGGGTCATGTATAGCCTGTTCATTGGATTGACGTTGGGTGGAATTCCCATCGTCTGGCGTTTAGGCAGACCTGCCACGAAGGGCTTTGTCATTGCAGCTGTATTTTCGTTTTTAGCGATGGTTGTGCTGGCCGTCTTGCAAGCCATGGGAGTCGTAGGTTCAGCTGATTCCAATTGGTTAGTCCTGTTTGTTGCTGGGGTAGCGGGAGCAAGCGCGATGATTCTTCCCGGATTGTCAGGAGGTTATTTGCTTCTGTTGATGGGTCAATACGTTCCCATCTTGTCTGCCATCGACACCTTCAAAGAAGCTCTCCGGAATCGCGACTTTGCCGCTGCCCTGGAGCCCGCACTGTCGGTGGTGCTACCGGTTGGTTTGGGTGTGGTCATCGGTGTTGCTGCAGTCGGAAACTTGCTTCAGTGGTTGTTGAATAAATACCGTAAACCAACGTTGGGTGTCTTACTGGGGCTCTTGATCGGATCGACGGTAGGATTGTTTCCGTTTCAAAACGGTGTCGAGCCTGAGCCTGGGCAGCTGGTCAAGGGACAGATCGTCACTGCGGAGTCGATTTCATCCATCGATAAAGAAGATTGGCCAACCGAGTTTTTTGTCCCGAACGCAATGCAGCTGGGAGGTTCACTCGCCTTGATCGGCATTGGGTTTGGGCTGACGTTGGTCATTGCCGAAATCGGCAGCGAAAAAGAAAATTGAGCTGAACCGTTTCAATTCAAACCGGAAGGCTGGGATCGTTCAGCCAAACCAACCTTTCTTGCTGAAGCCAGCGATGGATTTTTCTTCGTCGTTGTCGATTTTAAAGACCTTGTCCAATTTCATCAATGTAAACACCTCCTCAACGTTGTCGTTGATATTGCACAACCGAAGGTGGACATCAATCGACTTGCACTTCTTCCCAAACTGGATCAGTTTTCCAATCATTGCCGAAGACATGAAACTGACGTTTCGAAAGTTCAGAACAATTTTTTTCGTGTCCGAATTGCTGACCAGATCATTCAATTCCTGCCCCAAGCTCTGAATTCGGGTTTCGTCAATGATCCTGACATCTTGAAAATAGGCGATCAGGATATCGCCTTCGGTACGCGTCAAAAGAGTTGCCACAATAATTCGCCTGTAATGCCTTCATCATATGGACACTTGGTCATTCAGATTGTAAACAACCTCGTCGGAATGTAAAGCAAACCACGTGAATCGGATTGGAGCCGATCCCGCCACGCGTTGCAGCCGATTTTTTCATCAATATTTTGCTGATCGTCAAGGTTAACCAATATTGCGGTTGTCGATTCTGTACCGTGCTTTGGCGTTGCGGACGTGATTGCAAAATACCGAACGGATGCTCTCATGGAGTTAAACATCGTCAATCGTCACGATGTTTTAGAAGTTTGCATGACCAATATCCTCAAGGCATTGTCGGTATGAAGGTTCTAGTCTTCGAGTGGCTTTACGGTGGTGGTCTTTGGATCGACGGGAACTTACCGGATCCGAATTGTCCGTTTCAATCGCAAGGCCAGAGGATGTTGAAGGGCTTTACGAATGATCTAACGCTGGCCGGGTTCGAAGTTTATTTGCTCCGAGATGCGCGACTCAACCGAATCGAATCCATCTCTGTCGAAGCCACCGTGGCGAATAAGGATGACGTTACCCGATCTCTGAAAAGGTTTTCGGAATTGGTCAATTTCATCGTTTTGATCGCACCGGAATGCGAAGGGTGTTTGTTTAATGCTTGTTGTTGGTTCGGTCCCTGGGCAGAGAAACTCGTTAGTCCAGATGCGAGTTTCGTTCAGCTGACCTCTGACAAAAACAAGACGGCGCGTTGGTTATCTCGTCGAGGCATTAGCGTCGCGCGAGGAGGCGAAATTGCCCGACGCTTGAAAGGCGAGTCGATTATCAAACCGGCACTGGGAGCTGGTAGCGAACAGGTAAGGCTTATTAAGAACCGGTCGGAGGTCGAATCGTTAGCTGAACCGGGCAAATGGCGAGTCGAAGAGTTTGTCAAAGGAAGGCCGGCAAGTGTTTCCGTTTTGTGTGGTCACACGAATGAAATTCTCCTGTCACCGACCTGGCAGATTCTGGACGGCGATTTTGGAGTTTTTCTTTCGTCCGAACCGATCAAATGCGAAACCACTCGTGCTCGCGCTCTGGAACTTGCTCGACAGACGATTCACGCTTTGCCGAAAACGCGAGGTTATGTGGGGATCGACATGGTGATTGGCGAACGAGAGTGTGTGGTTGATGTTAATCCGCGGTTAACAACTTCCTATTGCCACCTGCGCGAAATTGAAGATTTCAACATTGCTGCGGCAATGATGAATGTTGCCTGTTGCTAATGTCGTTTAACTTTTCTCGTCTTTCGCGGTCAACTCCAGAGCCATTTGCTTTATGCCTTTGAGATCCAGTTTGCCACTGCCGAGCAGCGGAAGCGATTCCACTTGGAGGAAACTATCGGGCGCAGGAATGAACAAGTTTGGCAACTCGGCTTCTTTCAGTCCGGCACGCAATTCCTCGACGGGTTTCTGAATTTCAGTATGGAGCACGATCAGTCGTTCGCCTTTTTTTGCGTCCGGGACCGCCGTGACAGCGATATTGGGCTGGTCTTCAGAGTCGTCGTCCGCGATTGCATCGACCATCTTGGTGAGCAATTCTTCAATTTTGACGTGCGGAACCATTTCACCACCGATCTTTGAAAATCGGCTCATGCGCCCCGTGATTTTGATAAAACCGTCTTCATCAAGCAAAACGACATCGCCCGTTTTGTACCAGCCATCGACAAGCACCTCGTCGGTCTTTTCTGGAAGGTTCAAGTAGCCCTCCATTACATTTGGCCCTTTGATCCACAGCATCCCCGATTCGTCAGGGCCGACCTCTTCACCGGTGTCGAGGTCCGTGACTTTGGCTGCAATTAGGTGGAGAGTCCTGCCAACCGTCCCTTCTTTTTGCTCGACTTGGTATTTGTCATATTGTCGAGACTTGGGAATGTTGACGGCAGCGATTGGTGAAAGCTCTGTCGCGCCATATCCTTCGACTGGGCGAACACCAAACTTCTCTTCGAACGCATCGCTCAATTCGGGCGGTAATCGTTCGGCGCCGGCAACGACGATATCCAGGGATTCAAATTGTTCGGGTGTACAACGTTTCAAATAAGACCGCAAAAACGTTGGCGTGGCAACCAGCATCGTCCCTTTATGTTTGTGGACAAGTTTCCCAATCAGTTTCGGGTCGAGCGGGCTAAAGTGGTAAATGCCGCGAATGTTGCAGGCCATTGCAGCCCACAAGGTTGCCGTGTATCCGAACGAATGAAAAAACGGCAAGATGCCAACCATCGCATCGTCCGCTCGAAAAGAAGCGGCCTGGTCGATCGCGCTCATATTGGTGGCGATATTGCGGTGCGAGAGCATCACTCCCTTGGGTGTTCCGGTTGAACCGGAAGTAAACACGATCGTCAACAAGTCTTTGGGTCCGGTTTTATGCAGGCCCAGCCAGCGGCACAACGCAAACGCAGGCAACACAAATCCTTGGAACGCCGCTACGATTTTGTCAATCGTTGTTACCTTGTCCTTTAACTCGTCGAGGTAATAGACATCGGCCGAGAGCGTGTAGTCGAATTTTTCCATCACCTTGTGGGTCGTCAAAACCTGCTGAATCCCTGCCTGTTCGATACAGTTGTTGATCAAGTCTTCCGAGAGGGAGTAGTTCAGGTTGACGGCGACCCGGTGATCCAGAGCCAATGCGAGATTAACGACGACGCCCCCAAGCGATGGAGGTATAAGCACTCCAACCGTTTGCTCGTTTTCACCGATGACAAATTTGCGTAGCAGTCGGCGCAGCACGAGACATCGTGTCAGTAAAGCGCCGCCCGTCGCGTGTTGACCTGTCGAGTCAGCGATTTTTGCTTTGAAACGGCGGTTCTTAGCCTGTTTTACGAACTTGATAGTCGGCGATTTAAACTTCTCGGCTCGAAACGGAACGGATTCGGCGCCCAATCGTTCAACTGCCTGTCGAATCACCGACATCGAATTCGGATTTTCGATCGGTTCACCAATGTGTACCGACAAGGGTCGTCTCAACGGCCAAGGGAATTTGGCAAACACGCGACCATGCTGGTAACTGAAGATGCTGCCCCAGGTTTCATCGATATAGATCGGGATCACGGGAACCGGTTGGTCGAGTTTGTCTTGGATCTTCAGCAGCCCGGGGCGGAACGAACGGACTTGCCCGGTTCTTGAGATGCTGCCTTCCGGGAAAATCGTGACGAGTTGTCCTTGCTTGAGCGCATCAGCCGCTGCGTTGAGGCCGTCTCGAATGGACTTTGGCCCGTTTGTCATCAGGATCACATTGATAAAATCTGCCCATTTCTTGAATGCCCAGTTATCGAAGTTACCCGCCCACGCGATCGTTCTCATCCTGCGTGGAATCACAGTCATCGGTATCGCGCCGTCCAGGAACGATGCATGATTACATACCAGAATGGCGGGACCCTGGTCAGGAATGTTATCAAGCCCGCGCACACGCATCTTGTATAAGAACTTAAACAAAAACAGGAAAAACATTCGGGTCAGCTCCAGCGGGAGTCGCCAAGCGGAATACAGAATAACAGGAATCGTCAGCAAGCCCATCAAGCCAAAGATCTGACGCGACGTAAACAATGGAAGTCCAGATGTCTGTTGGACGATACTCCGAACCTCGCGTTGATGGTCGGGAAACTGCTGCTGGTAGTATTTTACGGCGAAAGTTTCGTCTCGCGACTTGCGTTTTTTTGCCTCGACAAACATCAATTCCGCGATGGCCGGTTTACGAATTGCTTCCGGGACTTTGCCCGCGTACTCGCTGACAATCGGAGTCCAGTCGCCATCAGTTGCCCAGGCGCTTTCGAATTCATCAACAACTTTTTTGAGCTGTTGTTGTTGTGAAGCATCAAGCTGGGTTGTTTGAAGTTCAGTTGGCAAATTCGCGAGTGATCCTTCGTAGGATGGTTTTCGTAGAACTGCGAAAGCTAACGCCAGGACAAGGATACCAGAGAACATCAGGCAGTTATTCGCTGATAAAATTGCGCCACGTTGTTTGATCGGACTGCGATGTTGTAAATAGGAAGCCAAAGGAACGTCAAAGAAACCTGCACTCACTCCTAATCCCGCGAGCATCAGGCACGCGATCATTTTCTTTCCATTGAAGACAATTTCATTGATAAAGTCAGCTGGTGCGAACATCAGCAGGAAACAGAAAAAAGCCATCCCCAGAGCCCCCCACGGAACGAGTCCGAGTTCGATGCGTTTCCCCGATGCGAAGCCTGCCAACACACTTCCCAGCCCGAGTCCGAGCACAAGCGAAACCAGCAGCGGTGTTCGGTCGGTTTCGGTGATCGCACCGCTCTCAGCCGAAAATGCGTCAATGTTTAGCTGAGCTAATCCTGCAATTGAAAAGAAAAAAATCGTTCCGAGTGCGACTCGGAACAAAGGACCGCTTGTGGCCAGTGTGCCAATATCTCGAATCGTCTCGCCGATCAAAGTGACCGGAAACTTGGCCTTGGGATTGGCTGCTGGGAGTGGTCGTATCACGAAACTGATAAATGTTCCCACCGTGGCAATGCCGACCAGCACAACAGCGGTGAGCCAAATATTGTCCTGGCCACAAAATCCAGTCATGTCTGCCAGCCACCCGCCGATGACCATGCCGATCACCACGGCCGAAAGCGTTGCCAGATTAAACAGCCCGTTTCCAGCCGAGATCGTCTTCTCGCTCAGTAACTCGGGGATCTTGCCAATCTTTGCGGGTGCAAAGAGCGCGCTTTGGGCACCCATCAACAGGACGGTGAACAACAGGAGATAGAGGCCGATTATGTTGGGTGCTTCGCCACTGGCCGAATTGGGAGACAGAATCAAGGCAATAACGGCCACTGTCATGATCACGATTTCGGCAATTTTGCAGCCGACCACGACATTACGTTTGCTGAATCGATCGGCAAGCCATCCTGCTGGCGAGGCAAGGATAATATAGGGAAATACAAAACAGGCTGTTCCCGCCATTAAAATGTTGCCGTGGTACTCGGGCGGTACGTAGTCTTTTCCGGCTCCGATGACGAACCAGCGAAAGATGTTATCGTTGATTGCTGTCAGCCAGTTTGTCCACAGCAGACCCTGAAAACTCGGAGACCAAATCCCAAAAGTAAACGTGTTTTTTTCAGCTTTTTTTTCAGCGGCGAAATCAGTTTGCAGGGGCGCAATTTTTAGGTCAGCCGAACTCATGAAGTAGAAACCGTCAAATCAAACGAAACGGGGAATTGGATAATGCGATACAAGATAACGTGAATCCGAAGAATGGTCGCTACCAATCGTAGTGAAACGCCAACTGAAAGGGCTTTTTTTGTAAGGTTTTCCCACTCCCTATGTTGCCTCCATTCGCGATTTCTTGTGCTTGTTTTGTACATCAGTCGAAGGGCCGTCATTTGATGCGCTTTTTCACTCTTGGTGAACCTACCCCAACCGAGGCTTACACGCGTTTAAGCCCGTTTTTTTGATTGCGATGCCAATTGGACGAATTGTAAAGTTGCAGACGGTTTCTGTTGTCCCGCAAAATCGTGAGAACTCCAACAGCAGTTCAAGGTGAAAAAACAAGCCAATTGTTCGGTAGGTTCAAGCGATCATCGTCAGGCGTTCGATATCTGAAACGATACAAATCGATACTTGTGTTAGAAATGGAGTTCTTTCGCATCAATCGTTAGCCTTGCCTGCCATTACCTGGGGTGAAACAATGAGTCGAAGCACGATTATGACGACCGGATTCCTTTTCATTTTATTGGGAATACAACTCAATTTTGTTGAAACGTACACACTGTCACCGAGAGCAACAAAGTTTTGGGCCGAGCGGCTGGCTGATCCCGTCGACTTGACTCCTCTCCAAACCACGGCTAACGGGAATTTTAACTCCCCGTTCTCCCAGGCTTCTTCCGGCAATGGAGCGTTTGGGACCAATCTTCAACAAGCAGCCGGTCGTCCGATGTTTTTACGGGCAAAACAGATTACGACTCCGGATTGGATCTGCTGGCCAATCATGTTTGTTGGCGCCGTTTTCTGCTTGCAGGGAGTCCTGCTCAAACGGGATTAAGACGATTTGACTTTGACGGTTAGGGAGTGTAAGCGGGCTGGTTCAAGATTCTCCAAACTCGAATAATCAAGCTGACACGGAATCCTGTTTCCATCATCAGATGAATTCAAAAACTGACAGCAAAACAACAATCTGAATAAACAATTCGTGCGCAATTGTCGATTTAGATTCCATCACTAGTCATGACACGCAAACGAATGATGCTCTGGTCGATCATACGTGGGCGCTCTGACTAGTGTTTTTTTTGGGGGGAGAGCCAAGTGTTCACATGGCATATCGTTCCACTTTTTCTTGGTGATTTTCCGCGTCATTTCCTTAAGATGTGTCTTGTCACCGTCATTGTCCGATCCCAATTTCCGGGACTGCTTTGATTCGCCAGCCTCTCAGTCTATCATAGCAGTGGTGTTAAACGCCTTGAGCGCGTTTCTAATGTTTCTACGGTTTATGAAAGACTCAAAATAATGGGCCAGTTTGAGTGCATCGAATCCTACGAGGTCGATAAAGTTTCTGTTGTCAAGTTCGTTGACGAAAAGGTCATGGATCCAGGCAGGATCGAACAGCTAGGCAAAGAGCTGTTGTCGTTAACGGATGAAGAGACCAAGCCCAACCTGTTGATCAATTTTGAAAATGTACGGTTCTTCTCCAGCCAGGCGATCAATAAGCTGATTGTCCTGGATAAGAGAGTAAAAGCGGGCGGTGGCCAAATTCGTTTGAGTAACTTGCGACCCGAAGTCAGGGATTTGTTTAATTATACAAACCTCGATTCAGTTTTTGTGATCCGAGACGAGGAAGCTGAAGCAATCGACTCATTTGAACAGGACTAAGATTCAAGTCGTTGCTTGGCATTCGAGAATTGGACGGCAATGAACGATACCACTTGGGTTTGGCAATACGATCAGCGGATTCCCAGTGATCCGAAATCAGGCGTGGACGCGATTCGCGTGTTGCTGGAACAGCTTGAACAACGTGAGTGGCCCGCCAAATGTGTTTTTGGAATTCATATGGCGATGGAAGAAGCCGTAATGAACGCCATCAAACACGGAAATAAACGTGATCCCAGCAAACACGTTCACGTTCTGGTCAACCTGTCCGAAACGCAGTTCTATGCCTGTATCACCGATCAGGGGCAAGGCTTCAATCCCGATGAAGTTCCTGATCCGACTCTCGATGAAAATCTGGAAAAGACCTCGGGGCGAGGCCTGATGTTGATCAGCAATTTTATCGACACCGTAACCTACAATGATGTTGGCAACTCGGTCGAACTGGTCAAGCACAAGCAGGTTTAGCTTAGCAATCTATTTTCATCAGCACCGGGCAGTGGTCGGAGTGAAACGCGTCCTGAAGGTGTTCGACCTTCTGGATTCGATCCTGGAAGTTGTCGCTCACGGATTGATAGTCCAATCTCCAGCCCTTGTCGACTTTGCGGGCAAACTGCGTGGTTCGCCACCAGGTATAACTCACTTTGTCCGGTTGTTTGAAACGGAAAGCGTCAACAAAGCCGTTGTCAAACCACTTGGTCAACCATGCTCTTTCTTCCGGTCGAAAGCCGGAACTGTTTTTGTTTCGGACAGGATCGCTGATGTCAATTTTCTGATGAGCAATGTTGTAATCGCCTACGACGATTAGGTTCGGATGTTCTTCCCGCAAATTATCCACCCAATAATAAAAATCGTCCAGGAACGTCATTTTGAATGCCTGCCGCACATCACCGGAACGCCCATTAGGAAAGTAACAGTTCAGCAAAGTCCACTCACCAAAGTCAGTTCTCAGGACTCGACCTTCCACGTCGTATTTTTCGATTCCCAAGCCCTTGTAAATTTTTGACGGCTCTTTTTTGGAAAAAGTGGCGACGCCGCTGTAGCCCTTTCGTTGTGCCGAGTGCCAGAAATGTTTGTAACCAAGGCTTTCAAACAACAGCACAGGAATCGAACCACGATGAGCTTTGGTTTCCTGAATGCAGACGATATCAAAATCGTTTTCATCCAGCCATTCCACCAGTCCCTTGCGAATCGCGGAACGAATTCCGTTAACGTTGTAAGTGACGATTCGGGTCATATGTTCTACATGTAACTTGCACTATACCCGAATCAGTTTGTTGCCGCTAACGCGTCGAATAAGCCGCCTGATTTCGAGCACACTGACTGTTGAGAGAACCCGAGATGCCGGTAAACCCGACTCTTGGATGATCGTATCAACCGCCGTCGGTTCGGTTTCGATGTGTTGTAGAATCTGCGTTTCCTGTTCGGTAAGCTTCAATTCTGCCGGATGTCGAATCGTATGATCCGAGTCAATCGTTGCGGGAGATGCGAGTGGACCGAGTTCGTCCAAAACGTCGTCAACCGATTCCACCAGTTTCGCCCCGTCACGGATCAACGCGTGACAGCCACGTGAAGTGCGGCTGTCAATTCTACCGGGAACGGCGAAGACTTCTCGACCTTGTTCGTTCGCAAGCCTTGCAGAAATCAATGCTCCACTGCGATCGGCTGCTTCGACAACAATGACGCCCAGACTCAAGCCAGTGATGATTCGATTTCGCTGTGGAAATGCTCCGCTTTTTGGTGCCTGATGGGGCAAGTATTCGGAAACCAGCGCGCCCTGATTGGCAATCTCCGCGGCCAGTTCGGCGTGTTCGGGCGGATAAATGTTCAGCAATCCGCTTCCAAAGACAGCAATCGTTCGTCCGCCGACTGCCAAGGCACCCCGATGTGCGGCGGAATCGATTCCTCGCGCAAGCCCGGAGACGATCGTGAATCCAGCCATCGACAACCCACGCGCCAATCGTTCAGCGGTTTTGATCCCATAGCTGCTGGCGTGACGCGTACCGACGATCGCGATCGCAACCGAATCGGCGATGACGATATTCCCCTGCATGAACAAGACGTTGGGTGGATCGTAGATTTCCGTCAATCGTTCTGGATACTGTTCACTTCCTTTGACCAGAATCGAAATGTTGTGCTCCAAGCAAATCTGTAGCTGCGGTTCGATGTCGACTTGTTGACAAGCAAGTGCGATCGCCCCGGCAACTTTTGCTCCTACACCCTCCACCTCCCGCAATTGAGCCGGAGCTGCGGATAAGACCTTTTCCGCGCTACCAAAATGATCGAGCAAGTGTTGGTAAATTCTCGGGCCAATTCCCGCTACGAGAGAAAGCCGCAACGCGGCGTCACGAGCAATCAGTTGTGACGGGGACAAGGTTGTCGCGACCGCCAGTTTTTCGGACAACGAATCATTCACAATGAAGGCTTTCCAGAATAGGTGTCTCGCCCGGAGAAGGAACCAATTCAACATGTCCGATTTTAATCGGCAAAACAAGCATCAACACTCCATTTTGCACTTTCTTGTCGCGTTTCATCGCTTTGTTTAGCTCAACGTGTTTGTCAGCAGGGCACTCGACAGGCAACCCAAGTTCCGTGAGTAGCGCAGTTTGCCGTGTAAGCAGTTCTTGTTCCGCCAATCCAAGCTGAATGGCCAAACGGGCAGCGCAGTTCATGCCAATTGAAATTGCCTCACCGTGTGTGAATCGGCCATATCCAAAAACGGATTCAATGGCATGACCGTAGGTGTGACCGTAGTTAAGGATGGCTCGACGGCCGGATGTTTCATGTTCGTCCGCTTTCACAATTGCCGCTTTTAGTTCGCAGCAACGCTTAATGATGTGAGAGAGCGTAGACGGGTCTTTGGCCTTAATATTTGCAATTGAATTTTCTAGGTAGTTGAAAAACGGTGTGTCCATGATCACACCATATTTCACGACTTCGGCTAATCCAGAAACGTACTCGCGTTCCTCAAGGGTCAACAGAACGTTGGGGTCGATGACAACGCACTCAGGTTGCCAGAACGCACCAACAATATTTTTTGCCGCGGGCAAATTGATGCCTACTTTGCCACCAACGCTGCTGTCGACCTGAGCCAATAATGAGGTTGGGATTTGGACGAACGAAATTCCCCGGGCAAAACTTGCCGCGAGAAATCCTGCCAAATCACCGACGACGCCACCGCCCAGAGCGTACACGGTCGATTTTCGATCGCTTTCAAGTTCAACCAGTTTTTGCCACAACGATTCAAGCTGTGCGACCGACTTGGTTTTTTCGCCCGCCGGCACGATTACCGAATCAACTTTATCATGGACTAGCTCGAGTTGATCCGCGACTTGAGTAAGATAAATTCCGGCAACATTTTCGTCCGAAACGATGACCGCATGATTCGTTTGGATTCGATTGGTCGAAAAAAGTTTTTTCAGGATTGGTCCTAGCTTCGCAAGACCATTTTGCTCAATGTGAATTGGATAGCTGCGAGACCCGAGATCAACGTGTACGACATTCAAGGAACTTACTACCTGCAGAAGTTGTTAATTCTCAATTGTCGAAGAATAGATTTCGTCCGACAAGTCGTCCTACGTTGCAAGAGAGCTAAAAAACCCGGTCATTCTGATTCAGGAACCAGCCAAGAATCTCTGTTCTAACTCTCAGGGCATTGGTCCGGATCAACACCAGCGAAGATCGGGTTCAATTCCTTGCCATTAACTGGGACCCGACGACGCTTCGTTGACCGCGATAAATGGTCATGTTGTGATCACGTTTATTGTTCCTCTTTTCTAGTTACCAGACCAACGCCGACGATCGCATCGTCTTTCATGAATAATAAGAAACCGAATATCGGAGGCCCTCCAGACGTGATTTGATATCCGATTTTTCCGAGCGGAGTTGGCATCCCCGCCCATTCACCCTGGGCCAGCGAGCCATCTGCATCCAGAGAATAAAGTGCCTGCACGCCTGACAATTCCTGGCGTCGAAAGTGGCATACGAGCCCGCGCAAATCACTTGCGTCCGCACTTGCAATTGTCGAAGCAAACTGTGGCGTGCCAACGACAGGGACCAGATTCTTGATAAGGACGTCGCCGCGGTCAACGTAGTCGAATCCGATAATCGGTTGCTCGGTCAAATAGGCTGTGCCTGCGGTTGTGACTTTTCCGGCAACTGCAATCACCTCGAATTGGTCCTCAAATTCTTGTGTAGAAGGTTTACCATTGTAGAAAGTCTCGGTTTTCATCCTTTCCAGTCGCCGATTGAGCATTCCAGGTTTTCTGCGTTCCAGCTCAGCCAGTTGACGTTGTTGTTCCAATTGCGCAGGCGATTTGACCGTTTCTTCGGTTAAAGGATTACCGACAAGTGGTTGGTCCAGGAGGTCATCTGACTCGAAGCGGTCGTCGTCTGGGTTGAAGTCTTCTGGAATTACCACGTCATCCGGGCTTATCGGCTGAGACTCACTGGGCAGTTTTCTGAATCCATCGAATCTCTGTGGAGGATTTTTGCCTTTTCGAGGACTCTCAATGTCCACATTGGCAACACCCGTATTTAAATTGTGTGGCGGTTCCTGTTGAAGCGGGTCTCGACCTTCGACACCTTCAACTATCTCAACATTGTCTTTCGGGTCGACAATCTCTTCAACGAGTTCGTTTTTTTCTTCCCCGAACGCTATTTTTTTGCGGAACGGACTTTCGTCTTTAAAGTAGTCGAAGATACCGACATACGCGACGACAAACATCAATAGCATGCCGAGCCCCAATCCGAGCGCCATGACTGGATTCTTGCGTTGTGCCATCACAATCATTAACATTCCGATAACCCCAGTTCCGATACTGAGGATTGCTGGAACTGAACCCGCCGTGGCAAATTCCACGAACTTCAAGTTGAAGAGTGGCAACGTCGCCGTGAATATAGCCATCACACACAGAAAGATTCCTGTCGACTGAAGGATCTCATCATTTTGCGAAAGCGGCGTGTAGCGGTCTTTGGCAAGCCGGTAGATCTGCGAACGACTTAAACCACTATGTTTTCTCTGGAACTCGCGGGACTGAGTAGCATGCTCCTTTCCCCAATCCACTCGAACAGGAATTTGTGAATTGGAAAGTGAACTGTTCGAGCCCAGCGGGCGAGTGCTACTTGAATGGGACGTCTTCGATTCTTTGGTGGGCAATTTTATTCCGCAAACTTCATCAGGGGTCCCATGAGGGCGGTCCAGGTTTTCACGCGTCTCCAGATGAACTTGAATAATTGAACTCGTCCCACTTTCGCTCACGTGAAAGTTCAATCGGAACTTATATTGGCATTTTGGACAAGCGATTTTCTTGGCGCGCAATTCTTCCTTGACGCTCAGTTTTGATGAGCATTGTGGGCAGGTTACTTGAACAGAATCATCGGCCATTCAAACGCCTGGAAGTGGTGCTGTGCAGAATTAAGGTTTTTTTCGCCTCCAAAACTCATTTTAACGGCGTTCAATTCTCAGTCAAAACTAACTCTAGGGAAGGAAATCGATATTTGTCTTAGGAGCGGTTAGCCTGATTCGGTTGTGTCAAAAAGTAGAGGGAAAAATGGGCCGGAAATAGGGTCACCGCTGGGTATGGCAGGTACTCCACTCAATAACGGCTCATCCGAAAAAGACTTGACGCCATCCCGAAGGACATTGATGACCGCGGCGCGACGGGGAATTTCTGTTTTATTTTCGTGTGAACCGTGAACGAGAAGTGGATGATGAAAAGCCGCCTGTCCCGCTTCCAACTCAATTGCAACCGGGGTCTTGAAACAGGCGTATTGTTCTTCCGTTAGCACTGACTTGATCGCTTCCATATCGCCTGCCAAACCTGTGATTGGTAGCAGATCCCATCGATGGCTGCCAGGAATGTATTGCAAGCATCCATTTGCAACCGTACTCTGATCCAGGCCAATCCAACAAGTCAGGTGAGCCATCGGTTTGGTGCGCGTCCAGTACGAGTAGTCCTGATGCCAGGCAACAACGCCACCATGTTTTGCGGGCTTGCAAAACAACTGATCGTGCCAAAACCGAACTGAGCCATCTAGCAACTGACTGGCGGGAACCAGAAAAGCTGGATTCCAGAGCAAGTCATGAAAACTAGGTCTCAAACGCCACGCGCCAAGCGCGTGGAACAGCACTTGATCCGGATTCGCCGACTCGTTGGAGTGGTATTCGTGCCAGAGATCGCGACCTAAATGATCGGCGTCAAAAAACTCCTCCAGTTCTTCCAGGAGCCTGGCGAGCTGTTGTTCAGTCAATATCTGGATGCCCGACAAATATCCATTCGTTTCAAAGAACTCCATTTGTTCCACAGACAAGCAATACTGTTCCCAATCTTCGGGTGAGTAAAGGGGAAAAATGTCAGTAATCGGACCGTGATGTGAGGCAAGATCCCGGTTCATCGGTTCGCCTTTCAAGCAGGTTTGGCGCAGGAATACAAGCATCAGGTTATCCGCTTATCATCCGTGTTGAAATCCTCCAATTGAAGCTTGGCAATGCTCGGTGCTAGTCCGTGTTGAAAAACCATCTGCTCTGACGATCGTCAAAACACCTGCCGATTTTTCGTGACACTCTGGTTGTGCCAGTTATGCGAAATTTTTTGCTTTTTTCTTTGCAAGTACATCATCTGTGACCTACCTTTTCCAGGTTTGTTTGGACCGGCATGACAAGGGACAAACGATCACCTTCCAATCTTCCCTCCATAGACCGGAACTGAGAAATCATGAACAACTCCGAATTCATCGATTATTACGAACTGTTGGAGGTGAGCCCAAACGCGAACACTGCAACCATCGAAAAGATTTTTCGATATTTGGCATCCAGGTTCCATCCAGACGTTGACCCGTCTGGCAACAGGGTACGCTTCAATAAGTTGGTGGCGGCGTACGACACTTTGAAAGACGCTGAATCTCGGGCAGCATACGACGTGGAACTCAACAAATATCAGCAACAAAAATCGGAGCTTGTTAACGAAGCCAAAAACACGGATGCCGATAGTGTTGATCGACATCGCTTGCTATCGTTGTTTTATGCACAACGAAAGCGAAACATGAAGGAACCCGGCATTGGAACGATGAAGGCTGGAGAGATCCTTGGTTGTCCAATGGAAGTTCTCGAATTCCACCTTTGGTACTTTAGAGAGAAAGGTTGGGTTCAACGCGAAGAGAGCGGCCTTTTGTCGATCACAGCATTAGGAGTTGACGAAATCGAAGCGCGGAGTCAACGATGGGCAAGTAGCGACCGCATGATAACGGATCAAACATTCAACGAGGCAAGCTATTCGAACGCCCAAATCTCAGTATCCACGAGCAATCCGGGCAATGGGCAATTCGAACTGGCGTAGTTGAAGGCTACCTAATATTAGAACTGGGTTGGCGCGAGATCAGTTGTCGCCAGACAAGCTGCGGAAAAATCCAGGCATCTTTCGCATAGCGCTTGACCAAACGCTTAGGCTCACTACACATGCGGTGAAGCCATTCTATCCCGACGCGCTGCATCCACACCGGGGCACGTTGTTTTTCGCCGGCCAGGAAGTCGATTGTTGCACCGACACACAAAGCAACTTTTGCTCGGATTCTATCGCGATGCTCATTGACCCAAAGTTCTTGTTTCGGTGCTCCCAATCCAATCACGACAACATCTGGACAGCAAAGAGCGATGCGGCCCAAGATGTAGTTCGATTCATCGGGGTCTTTTTCGAATCCCAGCGGCGGACTGTAAACGCCAACGGTTTCTACATCAGGCCAAGTCGCCTTCATATTGGCTGCCGCAATCGCGGCGACTCCGGATGCGGCACCCAACAGGAATACGCGCAGAGGTCTACCATCGTTGCGTGCTTGATCGTTAAACGAGTCAAACAATTTGGGTACCAACTCGGATCCTGGCACTCGTTCGGGTAACGGTTGTCGGAGCAGCTTGGAAGCCCATACGATTGGATGGCCGTCCGCGAGAATCAGGTCGGCGAATTTGTACGCCTTTCGAAAACCGGCGTTTTCCTGCAACAGTACCGCATGATCTACGTTGGGTGTCACGACGTAACGACACGAGTGTTCTGAGTCTTCGTTAATCCAGTCCCGAAGGCAGCCCACTGCTTCTTTCATTCGAAGCGCGTCGATCTTAATTCCGAACAGATCTCTTTGGACAGTCATATCAAGCAGTTTTTTGGTGTCAAAATAGCGTTTACCAAGTCTATGTCGCAGTTTTGACCAAATCGTTTCGCGTTGAATTAGTTGCCGATACCGGTGTTGTGGAAGTAGTGAATGTGACGATTGTTTGGGCAATTCGAACGAAGCCCCACTTTGGCCCGTTCCTTGGAGTCGGGAACTTGATGAATAGTTTGAGAATCACATTGAACGGCTCGAATCGTAACCAAAACTTTAGAAAGCCGGTTTTTTTCGTGGTTTCACCGATTGTCTGAGAACAATATGCCCAATTGGAAATCGAATCTGATCGATGGTTATCGATTGGCGACCTGGCCCTTGCGAAAACTGCGTTTGCGGCAAATGCAGCGAGCGGGTCAGGTTCCGATTGCGATTCTGTTTTATCATCGAGTCGACGATGAATACCCAAATGGCTGGACCATCACGGAAGCTGGATTCGAAACCCAGATCGAATGGTTCGAAAAGAACTTTGATTTGGTTGATTTGGAAGAATGTCAGCGAAGAATCAGCAGTGGCTTCAACGATCGACCGACGTTATCGATCACATTCGACGACGGATACGCGGATAACTGCGCTTTCGCCTTACCGATGTTGCTGCAACGCAAGATTCCGGTGACTTATTTTGTCACAACTTACCACACCACGCGAGGCGAACCATTTCCTCACGATGTTGAAAAGGGAGCACCACTGGCACCAAATTCTATTGAGTCGCTTGCCGCGCTTTCAAGAGCTGGAGTGGAAATTGGCGCACACACCCGAACCCATGCAGATTTGGGTGCGATGCCAAACTCTCCTCAACTGATTGATGAAGTATTGGGTGCAACCCGAGATCTTGAATCTTTGATCGATCAAAAGATTCGCTATTTCGCATTCCCATTCGGCTTGCATGCGAATCTGAATCCTGCCGTCTTTCGACTGCTGAAAGACTTCGGTTTCAAGGGTGTTTGTTCCGCGTACGGTGGTTTGAATTACATTGGCGATGACGCGTTTCATCTGCACCGACTTCATGGAGACCCTTGTTTCTCACGGATGAAAAACTGGCTGACTTTTGATCCAAGGCTTCAGTCAACGAAAAGATTTGACTATGAGACACAACCTGAGGTGAGTGCTGCGGACACTGGCAAACCCTCGGGAAGGGTGAATCAGCCGAGCGAACCTGTTGCGCACTAGTGTTTTTTTATTGGCGTCTGAATACCCGTCAACCGTCAAGATGTTTCTTAAAAAATGACAAGCAAGCGAACATGGCGTCGAGTTGAATTCAAGCCACCCCCACGGGTGGACGTTTAGCAACAACATTTGATGATTTGAATTAACCAGAACAAAGATCCCATTTTTTTTTGATGCGATGGCCTCGATGACTGATCATTCCTACTCCACTCCACTGCGAGTTATGTTTGTCATCACAAGTATGCCCGTCGGTGGTGCCGAAACCTTGCTGGTAAATCTTGTTCGGCGCGTTGATCGGCAACGCTTCGATCCAATGATTTGTTGCTTAAAGGAAATGGAAGTTCTGGGCGAAGAAATCTCAAACGAAATTCCCGTTTTCGAAAATCTGATTCACCATAAGTTTGACATTGGTGTAATTCGTCGTTTGAAAAAACTGTTCAAAGAAAAGAGGATTGACACGGTCATTACCGTCGGCGCGGGCGACAAGATGTTCTGGGGGCGCGTCGCGGCCAAAAGCGCTGGCGTTCCGGTAATCTTGTCGGCTTTACACTCGACGGGCTGGCCCGATGGCGTCGGCCGCCTGAACCGAATGCTAACCCGAATCACCGATGGATTCATTGCGGTTGCCGAAAAGCACGCCCAGTTTTTGGTCGACTTCGAAAAATTTCCGGCAGAAAAAGTCTTCATGATTCCAAATGGAGTCGATACCAACCGATTTGCGTTCGAATCTCTCAACCGCCAGCGCTGGCGAAACTTACTGGATATTCCGAAAGACTGTCCGGTGGTTGGTATCGTGGCGGCATTGCGAGCCGAGAAAAATCACAGCTTGTTTCTCCGCACCGCTGCAAATGTTTTGCAACAAATGCCGCAAGCCCATTTCGTAATCGCCGGTGACGGACCCGAAAAGCCAGGCTTGGAATCGGCTGCGGATCAGCTGGGAATTACGAAAAACATTCGCTTTCCTGGATCGGTAGTCGATATCCCAGGCATTCTGTCATCGATTGATCTGTTTGCATTGACTTCGCACAACGAAGCCAAACCGGTCTCGATACTGGAAGCGATGTCGTGTGAGCGGCCCGTTGTCGCGACCGACGTCGGTTCGGTCAGTGAATCCGTAATTCACGGAAAGACTGGCTTTCTCGTTCCCGCAGGTGACGAACGGCAAATGACAGAGCGGTGGTCTGAGTTGCTTGCAAACAAAGAGTTGCGTTCAACGATGGGGACCGCTGCTCGCGAACATGTAATCGAAAAGAGTTCGCTCGACAGTATGACGGAAGGCTACATGAATTTGGTTGAACAGATTCATGGGCGCAAGATTCCAAGGCAAAACGTCAAAATTTCGACGGGCGCGGTGGACACGGTCGTCCAGGCCGGATTCGGGAGTCAATTGACGCAGTGACAGCCGCTTGGTTGAGATTTGGAACCAGAACAAGGCTATGATCTTCGGCGATGAATTACTCGCTGGGGATCGACTCCCCCTTGATCAAATCTTCGTTTGTCTGGCGTTTTCGAATCTCGTACATTTTTCCGTTATCGACCAAGATTTCCGACACCATCGGCTTGCTGTTGTAATTGGAGGACATGACGTACCCGTAGGCTCCGGCGCATTCGATCACCAGGAAGTCTCCTACGCTGGCGACCGGTAACTCGCGAGTACTTACGAAGCCGCCATCTTTTTGGGTAAAGATATCGCCCGATTCACAAAGTGGACCGCCGACAACGACTTTCTGTGTCAACGAGTTGGTTTCGCCGCGAAAACAAACTGACATTGGGTGATAGGATCCGTAAAGAATCGGCCTTGCGAGGTTATTGAAACCTGCATCGACAAGATAAAACAGGTTTTGGCCCATTTTTTTGATCGCGCGTATTTCAGAAATCAAATACCCGCATTCTGCCACCAGGTAACGGCCTGGTTCGATTTCAAGAGTGATGGCGTGCCCAAATTCGTTTTGAAGTTCGTTTCTGGTTGCGTCCCAAAGTTGAAAATATCGTTCGACGTCTAGTCCCGAGTCGGTGTCGCGGTAAGGAGTCGGTAGGCCACCACCGGCACTGATCGTTTTGATGGTTGGACCGACCTTTCGAGCGGATTTGGCCATCGAATTGCAGACCTGAGATAAATGCTCAAAATCAGTGCCGGAACCGATGTGCATGTGTAAACCCGTGATCGAGAGATTGTATTTTGCCGCAAGTGGCATGCACTCCGGCAACTGTTCATGCCAGATCCCGTGTTTGGACTGTTCACCGCCAGTATTGGTCTTTTGAGTGTGGCCATGGCCGAACCCAGGGTTAATTCGAAGTGTAATCTCGCGCCCTGGAGCCCGTTCACCCAACTGCACAAACATATCGGCTGAGCCACAGTTGACGTGTAAGTTTTCTGCAACGACCAATTCGAGCGATTCCCGATCGAAGACATCGGCCGTGTAGACGATTGGGGGCGGTTGTCCGATTGAATCAGAATCAGCCGCGATCGGGAATCCTGCCTTCTTGGCCCGAAAGACTTCCCCCGAACTAACCGCGTCAACCACAACCCCGTTTTGCCTCATCAGATTCAAAATTCCGATGTTCGAGTTCGCTTTTTGCGCGTATCGGATAACATCAAACTGTCTCAATTTGTCGATTTGTTTTCGAATGACTTCCGCATCGTAAACATAACAAGGCGTTGTAAACTTGAGGGAAATTTCGTCAATTGACACTCCTGCGATATCTGTGCGAATCACCGGAAACAGTTGTTGTAAAGTCATGTAGGCTCGCGGAAAGTGAAAACGTGAATTGATCATCTATTCTATGAAACACGGACTCAAGTTCTAGTTATACAGCGCCTTGTTTTTGCAAAACTTTTGTCGCAACTCAAAGCGGCCAAGTCGTTTTACGGCGTGGGCAACGTCCCGCGCGCAGTCCGATGGGCACGTGGTTAAATCAGAAAAGTGACGCTGTCCAACTACGCTCAAAATTGTCGTTTGAGAGAAAAACAAAAAATCCAATTTGTTTGTTCGTTAGGACTGTTCATCGTCGCCTGCATTTCAAAAATTGGTTTGTAGTACCGGCTTCAGCCGTAACCGGCATTCTCCGCCTAAAGGGCGGTACTACGAACAGATCAAAACCGGTTTTGAAAGGTCCTCTAGTGATTTTGACGGTTAATCATCACCTTCGGTCACCGTGTGACTCTAGACTCATCGCGAGGGACTTCTCGCACTGGTCTCGTTCAGCCTGATTTCCGCGAGGGGGCATTCGCTTTGCCTTGATTGCCGGTTGCTTCTTCGGATTCATCGAGAACCGTCACTCGTACGGATTCAATTAAGCGACGGTTCGAGCGCTGGATTTTGAATTGCACATTGCCGAACTGCAATTCGCGACCGGAGCGAGGTACTTCTTTTAGCTCGCTCATTATCAATCCAGAGAGAGTGTCGTAATCTTGATCTTCAGGTAAAGTCAAACCGAGCCGTTCGTTTAAGACGTCAATGTTGACGTGACCTTCAACGTCGGCTTCGTTCTTGTTTAGAATTTCAATTTCATCGGCCCGATCATCATCGGTCTCATCCACAATTTCTCCGACGATCTCTTCGAGCACGTCTTCGATTGTAACCAGGCCGGCAAGACCGCCATACTCATCCTGCACGATTGCGAGATGGACGTGATGACAAAGGAATTGATTCAGCATTTCATCACAAAGCGTACTATCTGGAACCACCATCGGCTTCCGAATCAGCTTGGCTAACGGGCGTCGTTTACTCTCGGACCGCATGGATTCACGGAGAATGTCTTTGGCGTACAAGATACCTTTGATGTTGTCGATCCTGTCTTCGTGGACCGGAATTCGTGTTCGGCCCGAGTGAACGACAAATTCAACCATTTCGTCCCAGTCGGTGTTGATCTCGAGGGCGTCTATTTTCGACCGTGGAGTCATGACCGCGGCCACGTCGTTGTCATCGAGTTCCATCACACCTTCGATCATATCGCGAGTTTCGGCCTCCAACAGCCCGTCATGCTCGCCCTCCGAGACCATCGAGAGGATTTCGTCCTCAAAAGCCTCTTCTTCATCGTCCTCTTCGTCGTG
>JAHEJI010000130.1 GCA_024638965.1 Planctomycetaceae bacterium | reverse complement strand
CGGTGAAACCTTGGAAGAACGTGAAGCGGGTAAAACGTTGGAGGTGATAAAATCCCAATTTGACCGGTCTTTGGCCGGTTTGACGGCCGACCAGATCAAGAAAACCGTGATCGCCTATGAGCCCGTGTGGGCGATCGGAACGGGAAAAACCGCCACACCTGAACAGGCCCAGGAGGTCCACGCTGACCTTCGCAAAATCCTCGCGGAACGTTATAATCTTGAGACTTCAGAGGAAGTCAGAGTTCTCTACGGTGGCAGCGTCAAACCGGATAACGCGGCTGATCTGATGGCCCAAGCCGATATCGATGGGGCTCTCGTCGGCGGTGCTTCGCTCCAATCTGATAGTTTCATTAAAATCATTAACGCGACGGGAGTGAGCACAGGCTGATTGCTCCAGTTTGTTTCAAAACCACGCTTTACAGACACGAATAACTAGGTTCAAAAATGGGATTGCTGTTACTCGGACTCGGTTCAAAAGAATTAGGTTTGTTCTTTTTTGGTACGCTGCTAGCGCTATCCTCGTTTTTCATGATGCTGTTAATTCTTGTGCAACGCGGTAAGGGCGGTGGGCTTACGGGTGCACTTGGTGGAATGGGTGGACAAAGCGCGTTTGGCGCCAAAGCCGGTGACGCGTTCACGAGAATCACCACCATCACCGCCATTGTCTGGATCACCCTCTCAATGCTGACCATTGCACTCTTCAATCCACCGCCCGAGAAGGAAACCGCTGAAAAGCAACCGGAAGTTTCCGCGACAACAACTGCGAGCCCGGATGAGAATGGCGATGCGCAGCCAACTGACGAAACTGAAAAGGCCGCGACCGAGCTGACTGATCCGGAAAAGACCGAAGACTCAACGGAAGCGAGCGAGGCTCCAAATTCCACCGAGGCTCCAGATTCCACCGAGGATCCAGATTCGACCAAGGGCTCGGACGAAGCTACTGGCGAGAATGACGATCAAGACAAAGACTCTTCGAGCGACGGTTAACCTCAGGAGTCATCAATCTTGTTACTCAGCATGACGGGTCATGGTCAGGCGTTGGTCCAGAATGAAATGGCTCAAGTGCTTGCCGAAATTCGCACCGTCAATAATCGTTTTCTCAAGCTTAATATCAATGGTGATCTTGCCCCTGCGCAAATGGCGGAACTTGAAGGACTCGTAAAGAGATACGTCACGCGGGGCTCCGTCAATTTACGTTTAAAAGTCCAGTTCCTCGATGGCGCGCAGAACTACCGTCTGAATGAGCCTGTGATTAAGGCTTATCTCGAACAGCTTTCCGGCATCTTGAGCAACGGTCAAGAATTGGATGTTCAGGCGTTGCTGAGCTTGCCGGGCACCGTGGATGAAACGGGTTCCGAGGAACAACAGAAAATCTTCTGGCCTCTGGTCCAGCAAGCGACCGAAGAGGCTCTGCGCCGGCTGACCGAGATGCGCGAAAAAGAAGGCGCGTTCATGGGCGAAGACTTGACCGTCAACTGTGACGTAATTGAGGCGGAAACCAAACACATCGGTCAACTAGCGCCGAGAGTCGCCGAGAATTTTTCCAAAAAAATTACCGATCGCATCAACCAGATGCTTGAACAATACGACGTCTCTGTTGAACCGTCTGATGTGATACGAGAGGTTGGAATTTTCGCTGAACGCGCAGATATCTCTGAAGAAATAGTTCGGCTGGGTAGCCACATCCAACAGTTTCGAGCCGTTCTTAAAGAAAAACAATCCAACGGGCGCAAACTGGATTTCCTGACTCAGGAAATGCTGCGCGAAACCAACACCATTGGATCCAAAGCTAATGACGCTGAAATTGCCGGTCACGTCGTCGAAATCAAGACGGCGATCGAGCGAATTCGGGAGATGGTTCAAAACGTGGAATGACTCCCACCAGTTTCCGTTTCAAGCTTGAATACTTTATGCACTCATCGGCGGAATCGGACACAATGAGAAACGAACAGGGAAAACTGATTATCATCTCCGGGCCCTCAGGGGTAGGTAAAACAACCGCGCTTCGCAGGTTGCTGGCAACTTGTCCGCTTCCGCTGAAAGAGAGTGTTTCTTGTACCACGCGTCCGCGCCGAGTGGGCGAAACTGAGGGTGTCAGTTACCATTATTTGACGGAAGAACAGTTTCACAAACATCGCAAACAGGGTGATTTCCTCGAATGCACCGAGGTTTTCGGTCGCGGCCACTGGTATGGGACGCTTCGAAAACCAGTTACCACTGGTCTAAACGAGGGCAACTGGATAATCTTAGAGATTGATGTGGAAGGGGCCGGCAAAGTCATGCCGCTCTATCCCGATGCCATTTCTATCTTTATTCACCCTGGCGGAATCGAAGAACTGGAACGCCGTTTGCGCGGCCGGGGTACTGAATCTGATGAAGCTATCAAGCGTCGTTTGGAAGTCGCCAGCCACGAACTCGAAGCAGCCCCACGCTATACCCATATCGTAATCAATCAATCGGTCGAGCAGACAGTCGATGACATCTGCCAGTTGTTGCTAAAAAGCGGAGAAAACTCTGAATGTACGACGAACTGAAAGAAGAAGAAATCGTTCGCAAAGTCGGCGGAAGATTCAAACTTTCCACCCTAATTCAAAAACGCCTGGTTCAACTGAACCAGGGTGCACGCCCGCTCATTGAAACCCACCTCAAGGACAAAATGGCGATCGTTTTGCAAGAGATCCTGCAAGACAAAATCTTCCTCGACAGGACGCAGGAAGTTGGGATTGGAGAGTCACCCGATTTCTCCGATACACCCGAACTAAACCTTGACGATTTGTAATTCGAATCCAGGAAATCGTCGCTATCCGGTTTCCCGAAGCGAACGCAAGCAGAGCGAGCCTGAGATAAAACCAATCTATCTGCGCAGCCTGGATAACTTTCACCAAGATTAGTCGTATGTGCGACCGGCACAATCTGTCTCTGAGATTCGCACAGCCAAGGTGAGGCTCCTTTTTTTGGAACCTCGCCTTTTTTCGGCGCCCCAGCAAAGCAAATCAATGACTCAAATCCTAATCGGAATCACAGGCGGAATCGCGTCATACAAAACGGCATCGCTTGTCAGTGAACTAGTCCAGAACGGCGATCAAGTCGATGTTGTGATGACGCAGGCGGCCCTCCAGTTTGTTGGCACTGCACCATTCGCCGCCTTGACCGGCACGCCCGTCGCAATCGATACTTTTGATGCGGCGTTTCCTTTGGGGGCTCATATTGAGCTGGCTCGTAAATCGGATTTGCTTTGTGTTGCGCCGGCAACAGCCAATTTCCTGGCCAAAGCCGCGAACGGCATCGCCGACGACCTCCTGAGCACCTTGTACCTTTGTTTCACAGGTCCAATTCTCATGGCGCCAGCGATGAACAATGAGATGTGGGAGAAGTCAGCCGTGCAACGCAACGTCGACCAATTGAGAAGCGACGGAGTTAACTTCATCGAACCTCAGGAAGGCTGGTTAAGCTGTCGCACTAAAGGCATCGGGCGAATGGCAGAACCCACCACGATCCGCGAGGCGATTGATTCATATTTTCAATAGGAACTTCAATGGCGCGCATCCTCATTACCTCGGGACCCACTCGTCAGTTCATCGATCCGGTTCGCTACTTGAGTAATGCCTCAAGCGGCAATATGGGACGCTGTCTTGCCGAAGCGGCTCTTGAAAAGGGTCATCAGGTTGTCGTTGTGAGTGGTCCGGTGCAAATCGAATACCCAACAGACGCCGAAGTAATCGATGTGGTTTCCACCGACGAAATGCTTAGTGCTTGCGTGACCCAATTTAGAGGTTGCGATGGAGTGATTGGAGCTGCCGCTCCCTGCGACTATCGGCCTGTGGAGGTCGCCGACCACAAAATTCGAAAAACTGGTGAAGCTCTGCAAATCAAACTCATCGAAACTACCGATGTCATGGCTGCCTTAGGCGTCGAGAAACAACAGTCCCAGTGGTCAGTCGGATTTGCGCTTGAAACCGAAGACGCCAGGTTTCGAGCGTTGTCAAAACTACAACGAAAGTTTTGTGATTTGGTCGTCGTGAACGGGATCGCAGCAATGGATTCGCCAGATAACAACGTCGAAATCATCGATCATGAGGGCAACATTATTGCGAGTTCATCAGGATCCAAGTCAAATGTTGCCAGGACAATTCTGGACATCGTTCAGAAACAACTGATCGAGCGAGAACGCGGCAATCCGAGTCGGACAAACCATGGATCCCACACATAATCGGGCGTTTTCCGCCAGGCTTGGCCTGTCCAAAATCCATGCAGGCAACGGTGATGACCAGCGGAGAACGGGCTAGGCTGGATTCACGGATTCGGTAACCGCGCTGAGTCGTTTGTCCAATTCGTTTAATCGTTTCGTCAGTTCGAGTTGCTGGTCTTTTTCCAGTTGTACTTGCCCAAATCGAACTTGATAAAACACCTCGGTAACATCGGTGATTGTCTTTTTGATTGAATCATTTGGATCAACCGGGGCCAACTTCGAAATTACGTCCAGGGCAAACTCTCGATGAGTCTGGGACGGCGAACGGACATTTCCCGTCTTGTTCAATATCCGAGTTAGCCGGCGATAAAAGTCAGCTGAAATCTCCCGGGAAGTTCCGCCCATTACCCATTTGCCCAGTTCGGGTGAAATCAGGGACAGTGCGCCTCCTATCAGCCGACGAAATCGACCCATCGTCTGTGTCTTCTGATGCTCTCGGGCTATTTTGCCGCCTGGGTTTATCGTTTTAAACAAACCGAACATCACGGCCAAAAGAACGAGTAGAAGTATGCCTGCGCGAAGGACAGGCCGTTGCTCAAGGACTTTCGATGTTGCCTGAAACTTCCGATTCCAATTGGAGAGATCCAACAGCCCCAACAGGCGTGAAGATGACGAATCTAAAGCAAAATGGTCCTGATCCGAGGAGTCCAGGCCGAGCACATAATCCTGCCAGAGTGTGCGGGCCGACTCAATTGGATTACCTGACGAGTTCTGATTGCCCAACGCCGATTCGGGAGTTGGTTCCAGCCGTAACCAGGCACCGCCAGATCCTGCGCTTTTTTCGGCGATCATCTTCTGCGAGCAGTCGTCCGGTCGCAAATACGCCTCGACCCAGGCATGAGCATGAGACTCACGAACCATATAGCACTTGGCGTCATCGTTAAATTCGCTGGCGTAGAATCCAACGACCAATCTGGCGGGAATTCCCTGGCTGCGGAGCATCAGCGTTAACGCCGATGCATACAGTTCGCAATGTCCGCTACGATGATTACCGAAGAAGTCCTCAATTGGATCGATGTCGTCACGAAATTCGACGTTGGTGAAATCCAACGTATATTGAAAAAGACCGGGACGGGAAAAATACTGTTCCATGGCCTTCATTTGTTGCAGTCGATCCGACGGATTCTCGACTGCAATTTGGTCGGCTATTTTGACGAGCGCTGGATATCGATCGCGATCACATTCCGTTAGCCAGCGATACTGACCCTGGTTGTAGGTGTGCATGGGCATATCGACGAACGTGACTTGATCGGTAAGGTAGGGCCACGAATCAAACAATTGTCCATCGGAATCATGGTAAGTCTTGAACTCATAAGAATAAGGGGTCGTTTCAATTCGGTCATTCCCGTTTCGACGACTGTACGCCGAAATCTCAAAGCAATATTCAATCTCGCTCTGAGTTTTTTCTGACTTGTAAACGGGCATGGCTCCATAAATAAGCGGGTCCGTAGTTGGCTGGAGCGTGATCCGTTGTCGAATCGCGTTTTGCCAATCGCCCGTTTCTCGAATTGCCTGATAAACCGAGGGAAAGACTCGGTCGTAGGGCGCTGTCCACGTTGTCTTGTCGTCGGCAATGGTGAGGCTCCCCAATGCCATCCCGCGAAAATAGACGGGTCCATTAAGTTGGTGTGCAACATACTCGTCAGTGCCCAGTCGCTTTTCGAACCAGACTCGCATTACCAACTTCGCAGATGGCTCGATAACGCCTCGCTCATTCAAGTCAACTTGTTTACTAATTCCTGTTGCACTCGTTTCAACAAAGCTGGGACCAAACCATGCTTGTTCGCCTCGCGGGATGGTGTAGAACAGGAGAGTCGAAAACAACAGCGACACCCCCAGCCACAGAAACAGATGTTGAAACACGCTACGATAACCGGCCAGCTGGTCGGAAACAGTATCAAAAATAGCGATCGGTCGATTGTGGTTGACCGCCAAGTTGCCAATGCTCGCTGTTGTCAAAGAATCGTATGATTGAGAAAGACGAGCGATATCCCTGGAAGCGAGCTGGTTTTGTTTGTAAATATTATCGTTGTTCGCATAAACAGATTGAAGTATTAGCGTAACGCCTGCGACCAAGAAGTAAAATACAAACATTAAGCCGCCTTCGAAATTCAGATTGAAAATTGCCGCAACGACAATTTGCAGCAAACTCAACACCAGCAGTTGCCAATTCAATCGCGGCGTTTTCTCCTGAAACATCAAAACGGTTTGCAGGTAAACCAAGAGGTTGGAAACAGATACGAGTTTGCTGGCTCCATCACCTCCCAGAAAACCCTTCATGGCAAAGATCAAAACGATGACCGAAGCGATGTTGGCAAACAAACCGCGCAGTTGGAACCATTGTTTCCAGTCAGTCACGATAAAACCTGCGATCGCGCCAATGGCCGCGATGACTGTCAGCTCAATGTTTCGCTGACTGAGTCCAAGCAGCAAACCGCTGGTTAGAACCAACACTAACATTGACACCTGGACCGCGCGCTTAATCGTCAGCATCGCTCACCCATTTTTGTTGCAATTGCTGAATTTGCCGCTCATTGTTTTCCGAGTTCTCGGTAAACAACTCAGCGAACTCGGCAGATCGGACATGGAGCCACCGTAAGATGGGCATTAAACTGGTCCGTTCCGACTCGGTCAGCCCCCACTTGGAGAGCCCCTCGGGCCTGGCCCGAGAACTCACCACGTAAATCGGTGTGCCGGTTGAAACGCAGGAGGCAAGTTCGAGAATCGTACGCCCAAGCGACTCACTCATCCCACCCCGAGCCACGGCTAGTGAACGCATGATCTGCATGACAAGTTCATGTTGATACCGGCCGGTCAGGATTTCCGTAGAATTACCGCAAATCCCGAATGCAACCTGGCCCTGAACCGCGGTTCCCAGTTTCGCTAACACGGTCGAGGCGAAACTCAGCACCGTTTCGCATCGCGTTGACCAGCTATCGAATTCCGCAAGCTCGCCATCGGTGAACAAATCCAGGACCATCGCCAGATCGCGATTACTTCGTTGATCAAACTGTCTAAGCATTGGCTGGCCCAGTTTTGCGGAAGTCCGCCAGTGGATGTGCCGCCGATTGTCTCCCGATCTCCATTCCCGAAGAGCATAAAACTCGTCTTCTTCGATTCCACGACGTCGTTTTAGCGCTTCGGACCCCGCCGCAACCGATTGCAATCGCCGATCCCAGCTGGCACTCAGTGTTCCAATGCGAGGAAAGACAATCAACGAGCGTGGCATTCCGAGATTGGCGTGACAACGCATCAAACCAAAGGGAAACGTCGTCGATACAACTGCGTTTTTGACTTTGTATATTCCACGGTTCGCAAAAAGCGTCTTGTAGGATACGTAGGAAGACTGCCCAATGCAGATCTGGGGGAAGCTGACTGACGTACGAACGAGATCGCGTTTGCGGTCTTTCTTGTTCCTGTCGTTAGGGTCTTCCGACCGTTGCACCGTATCGGAGATCAAAATGTTCCATGCATTCAACCGAGAGCTGGTGTTACGAACCTCCCATTGGAAGTTCACGATCTGCCCGGCATGAATATGCTGGGGGACGATCCGTTTGCAAATCAGCGATTTAAGGTTGTGTAATTGCGACCGCCAACTCAGAAGCAACGGTGCGATCATCATGCCTGCCAGAACGACGAGGAGGTTGACGCTCCGCAAGATCGCACTGACGGTGATGAAGGCCAGAATCACGACAAACACCCATCCTTCAGGCGTCAGCCGGATATGGAGTCGGCGCTTCTTGGCGGATTCGTTGGCCACAATAAACTAATTAGGTCGGAAGCGGGATTTGACTGATAATTTCGTTGATGATTTGCTCCACGCGGTCCCTTTGCGCGCCTTGCATAATGCCCGTCGCCTGAACCCGATGGGCCAACACCGCGACGGCCAGGTTTTTCGAATCATCTGGAACGGCAAAATCGCGATGGTCGACGAATGCCATCGACTGCGTCGCCCGATACCAGAGCAACGCTCCACGGGTACTGACACCGACACTTAAATCAGGCGTATTTCGCGTGGCTTCGACGACATTCAACATGTATTGGATAATTGACTCGTCGATCTTGACTTCCCGAACGGCCGCTTGAAACTCGAGAACACGTCGCCAATCACAAACAGGTTTAAGTTGGTCAACCGGCTGGCCAGAACGATGAGTGTTCAAAATCTCGGTTTCCGCTTGTCGTTCCGGATAGCCCATCGAAAATCGCAACAAGAAGCGGTCCAGCTGACTTTCAGGAAGCACGTACGTCCCCTCAAATTCAAATGGATTTTGGGTCGCAATCACCATGAACGGGTCGGGCAGTTCATGTGTGATCCCGTCCACACTGACTTGCTGATCACTCATCGCCTCAAGAAGTGCGCTTTGAGTTCGGGGCGGGGCACGATTGACTTCATCCGCCAGGACAAAATTGTTGAAGATGGCACCGCGATTGAATACGAAATGATTCTTCGTCGAATCAAACACAGAGCTACCGACAATATCGCTGGGGAGTAGATCGGGCGTAAATTGAATTCGCGAAAATGTCCCATCGACACTTCTGGAAAGCGCCTTTCCAAGCAACGTCTTGCCAACGCCAGGCACATCTTCCAGCAAAACATGCTCGCCAGCGAGAAGAGCGACAAGGCAAAGTCGAGCTTGGTCGTGTTTTCCCATCACGACGCCGGTGACGTTCTCGAGCAACGCCTGGCAACTGCGATACAAGTCGCCAAGTGTATTTCGATTGTGAACGACTTGAGTCGCGTCTTTCGTATCCAAAGTCCGCCCGCTCCTGGAATCGGTGCCAGGTTGCGCATACTGCGACAACCACTTGAGAAACCTATATGTTAGCGATTACGAGGCCGGAAGGGAACGAGTTTCGGCGAAACACACGTCTTCAAGTGTGAAACTGCTAGTTGAGAAGAGCCATCAAGCCAGGATTATTTGACAAGGAATTCGTCCGTCCGCCAAGGAAAGCCAAACGGGAAATCACCGAAGGCACGCAATTCGAACGCCAAAAGAATCGTGGCAAGGCTGACACAGATCAATGAAATCAACAACATGACTTCAAAGACGTTCATATCGAGCAACTTGGACTTGGTCGTTGGTTGATCCAACTCGTCAGAAGTTTGACCGATTGCCTCGGAGTCGTCGGGCATTTCTTCGTATTCAGTGGCTTGCGACATGGTCACACCCGGTGCTGGTCAGTTAGTTAGTATTTGTCCGCTTCCATGAACAACACGATGGCCGCGATCAACAAGAAGACGAAGGACAGGATCAGCATCACGGAATAGATGCTAAACCCTCTTTGGCGAAATTGTGGCGCGGCCGGCAATCCGGGAGCTTCCATTTCTGGTTGATCATACGTCTCTTCAAAGCCAACTTCACCCGTTTCGAATTCAGAATTTAGTTGTGACATGATCGCCTTCCTGAACTAAATCCCGACGAAAGTCCGGCGAAATACGAGCCGCCGATTTGTCGAACTCTGCAATCGTGACAACTGCTTTTCCGATGTATCGATCACCTCGGAGGATGTCGAGGACATGACCCTCTCGAATTCCGTCGTCCGTTCCCAGACTGACAACGACGACATCATCTCGAACACCCTGGACCACACCATTCACTTCGGGAGGGATGTGACTCGTCAATGCATCATCACGCAAACCGTGAGCTTTCATAACTTTAGTTTTCTTGGCAAGCTCTTCCGTCAAATCGCGCGCGAGTTGTTCTTTTTGTTCGTTGACACCTTCTGCTTCGAAAACTTTGTTTGTCAGGTTAACGACAGAAGATCGCTGCGCGGCAACGTCGTCGACCAGTTTTGAATTCTGGAGTTTAAGTTCGGCGATTTCTGTGTCTTGTTGTGCCAACCGCCGTTCGGCTTCACCCATTCTCTGAAGTCGATCCTGACTGATGGCCAACTCCTTAAACAGCTGCTGTTCCTTTTCGTTACGATTCTGAATCGCAACTGCCAATTGAGATTCCAATTGCGAAAGTTGGAATGCTCTGGAAACGCGTTCGGCGTTCAACAGCTTCTCTTTTTCCGAAGTCGAACTCGTTGCTTCCTGTAGCAAGGCTTGGAACCGGTCGGCCGCTTCCTTGTTTTGCGTGGCAGTCTGTTTCCAGTTTCGGTGCGAGGCGCCCACCATCACGGCAATCACCAGGAAGCAAATGCTCATGAAGAAAATCAGCAAAGTGAAAATCTTTCCCATCAAGTTCATCAGAATACCTCTATCGTGCCGGTTGGTATTTGGGTGGGGTCTTGTGTTCCAAATGCAATTATTTCAGATCCGCCCTTCCAGGAGATCAGAAATTGTCGTTTTTTTTATTGGGGAAGAAAATCACAGGCGAACAACTTGCCCGCTCCACGCTTTTGCCCCAAATTGTGGCGGATGCCGCTACCCCAAGTATAGTTACCCTAGAAAAAAGGTGTCAACGAAAACGTTGGAAAACCTGAGTCCCATCTCGGAATACAATTCAACTGAATCATCATCGTCCACCTACGGATTTTGACCCAATTTTCCAGTAAGAACCGTCATGATCGGACAATTATTGATGTTTTTACACGAATCACTAAGTCGACCGCGAAAACCGCTAGAATCGATACCGGGCCAAAGGGTGGTTTATCGCGTTTCAAGATTTGCGTGAAGCCAACCACCAGATGATTTCAGAGACAAAATGCTGCTTCCCAAATATACAATTCGTCAGCTTTTGATTGGCATGGTCGGCGTTGCGCTCGTCTGTATGGTTCTGGGGTTTGCAGCGCGGGGCAACGTGGTGGCCCACGGAATAGGGCTGGCGATCGTTGGACTGTTTGTTCCCGTCGCGATCTACGCGGCAGTCTATTGGACGGTTTTGGCATTCTCCAAAGCTCTCCCCGGCGGACAGACGCCTGACGCGATGAGCGAAAGAACAACTATGACGAGTTCGTCAAATCCTCTTTTGAACCCAAGTGATTATCCTTTTCCCGATCAGCCAGATGACACGCCCAATTCCGAGTCATCGATATCACAGTCATCAACGTAGTTGAATTTCACGCGAACTAATCGAAAGAAAGTCATGAACTTCACTAACCGTGCCGTCCTGTTTGTGGTCCTCGCGATTTGCATGGGATTCGGATTCGCAACCCCGACAACGGCACAGCCGACGGCTAATGGCATCCAGGTCAAGATTGAGGATCAGTGGATTTATTCGAATTTTGGATACAAACGAGTCAAGGTTACGATCTCGTTGAAACCCGCCAAAGCATTGAGCGATACCGTGGAATTCAACGTCGTCGCCAGGGCATTGGGGAACGGACAAGACGTTGCCGTCGTGACCAAACCGATCATCCTCGAAGCAGGTAAAACGTCTGTCGAAGTTGAACTCTATGTCCCGCTTTCATCCAAAATGTCTTACGGCTACAACACTGTCATTCACGTGGAAAGTGATGGCAGTCTGACGTTCAATCCAGGCCAAGACCTGGCGATGAAGTACACAAGTACGAATTACTACGGTGCTCCTCCTGGGATGCCAACCCTGCTGGTTGTCTCTTCCTCCGTTTCATCAAATTTGGCCTCCAACTATGTCAAAACAAGGAGAAGGATGTTTCGTGAGTTGGGAGGCGATGCGTTGACAATCGACGAAACCAAGTTTCCATCGATCCATGAACTTTATGACTACTATCAAGACATTCAAAATCAAATTGGAACCGTGAACAAGAATCCGACCGCGGCTGACATGCTCCAGTCGACGTCGATTCACGCGATCGCTCCCAAAGACGTGCCACGTTCCTGGCTTGGTTTATCTTCGGTCGAGATAGTCCTGATGTCTCACAGCGACCTCTCGATAGTCGCGAAGGACGCCCAACAAATAGAGGCGCTGCGAAAATGGATTGCTGCCGGGGGGAGTTTGATCGTCTTCGATTGTGGCAAGGACCTGGAAAACGCACAAAGCGCTCGCGAACTCGTCGACGGCAACAACTCGATGTCCGCGGAACGAAAAGACCCCTGGCTGGTTCCTGGAGCAGTTCTCAAGGGTTTGAAGAATTTCGTGGTTCATGAGGACACGACCGGTATGGTGTACTATCAATCAAACGCCGTCATGACCAACAACTCGGTATCCGAGAAAGCGTCTCAAAAGAAAGCTCGCTCGGATTGGACAACGCTGGAACCAGGCTCAAATTTGGGTGACAAGGTCCGCGAGTTGGGTACTCAATTTGCCGTGTTCAAATATGTTCTCGGTCGGGTAACTGTGGTCAATGACGACATGCAAAACTGGAAACAGGACCAATGGAAATTGCTTTTCAACTCCTCAATGCTCGAAGGTCGCACAATCCGCGAGCGATTCGGGGAAGGCTCAGCGGAGATTCCGTCGACGACGATGGCCATTGCGGATGTCGGCCAACCCCCGATCAACGGTTTCAAAGTTCTTATCGGCCTGTTTGTTCTCCTGGTTGGTCCGGTCAGTTACTTCATTTTGAAGAAACAACGCCGGTTACAGCTGCTGTTCGCCGTCGTTCCGATTATCAGCCTGATGGCCTGTCTGGGGTTGATGATGTTCGCAATCTTATCAGATGGCTTTCAAAATCGCGGTAGAATCAGATCGTTCACGGCCATTGATCACTCACGCCAACACGCAGTTTCGTTTTCGCGTCACTCTCACTATCAGGGCATTCAACCGAAAGCCTACAGCTTTGGACCGGACGAAGCGGTTTTCAATTCCAAAGCATGGTCGAGTCCCCGGTCCATCTATCGCCAAAGCAGCGATGGGGTGACGCTTAATGGCGGTGACATCCGTCCTCGAATGCCGCACCAGTTTGTCTCCGTGAACAGCTTCAAGACCGAGCAATCACTCGTCATCTTTGCCAGTAACGAAGAAACCACCCCGAAAGTTCGCAACGAGTTCGACGCGACGGTGCGCCTCGCCGTCTTTACCACCCCGTCCGGAAGTTTCACGATCGAAAATCTGGCTCCTGGCGAAACCGCCACGGCAGTACCGGTCGAACAGAGCGAAAAGAAACTTAACAAATCCGATGTGGCTTACGAATTTCGCAACGTGTTGAATCAAATCTCGCCGAATGTGAGAGACGAGTTCCTCCAGTTATCTGCTTATTCAAATCATACGTATGGCTATTATTATCCGAATAACAGCGTGACCAACGATGAAAAATTTGAAGCCGATCTAAAATGGAATCAAGCAAAAGCCCGCTCCCTCAAATATTTTGTTCAACATCCGGGGCATTATTTGGCCATTTTGGAGGACTATTCGGAAGTGACCATTCCCCAGGAAAACATCGACTACAAGAACAAGGTGCATCTGATACATGGAAAATGGTAAACCAGATTCTGACCAGACTGCGATTTGGTTGAACAAAGTCAGCCGCTGGTTCGGAGCTACCTGCGCCGCTGATCGAGTATCGTTTGACGTTCGACCAGCTGAGGTGTTCGGATTCATCGGCCCCAACGGAGCAGGAAAAACGACCAGTATGCGAATCCTGGCGACGCTGGACATGCCAACCGAAGGTGAGGCGTGGATCGATGGCTTTTCGGTGATCGACGATCCTGACCGTGTTCGGCGAAGACTTGGATTCATGCCTGACGGATTCGGAACGTATTCCGATGTGAACTGCGAAGAATATCTCGACTTTTTTGCCCGGGCTTACGGTTTGCGTGGAAATGCACGTTTGACTGCACTGCGGGAAGTGATGGGGTTCACGCAACTTGATCAAATGGCGAACAAACCAGTCAACGGTCTATCCAAAGGGATGAAACAACGGTTGTGCCTGGGACGGGCGTTGATTCATGATCCGAACGTCCTGATTCTGGATGAACCCGCCGCCGGCCTTGATCCCCGCGCCCGGATTGAGCTGAGAGATATGATTCGGGAACTCGCTTCACGCGGCAAATCGATACTTGTCAGCAGTCATATCCTGACCGAGCTGGCAGAAATTTGCGATCGAGTCGCAATCATCGAACATGGCTCTCTGCTGGCGGTCGGGACGGTTGATGAGATTCTCAGTGGAAAAGCCAAAATTGGCCATGACGTCGACGCAAGTGACTCTTCTTCGCCTGCGATCTCGGCCAGCGTCGAGGTGATGGTAAACGTAATCTCTCGAATTGAAGCAGCCAATCATTGGCTGGAACAACAGCCGGGTGTTGAGTCGATTCGTTTCAATGGCAAGACAATTCGTTTCAATTTTAGTGCGAATGAAGAAGATCACTCCGACTTGCTGAAACGAATGATTCAAAACAAGATTCGCGTCGCCAGTTTCTCCAGCAAACAACGGTCGCTGGAAGACGCGTTTCTACACGTTACCAAGGGGAGAGTTCAGTGAGTTCGCCTGCAGACTCTCCCAAGACGGAAACCGACTTGAAAATCGCCGCCGAAGACAGGAGTGGTATCGATGTCTTTCTCGACCGCTCGAGTGAATGGTTTAGCTCGATTTTGGTCAAGGAATCACGACAGGCTCTCAAAAGCCGACAATTCCTGTGGACATTTTTTGGTCTGCTGATCGTGGTCACCTGTTGGGCGCTTGGGGCACTCACTTACGTCCAATCTGAATACGGTGATGACCAGTCACCTGGCCAATATTTGCTGTTTGGTTTTTGGTTGATCTTGGGATTTCCGCTGGCAATTGTGATCCCGTTTGCGACGTTTCGGTCGTTGGCTCGAGAGTTTGAAGATGGAACATTACAACTCGTTTCCATTACCACTCTCAAACCATACCAGATAATTTGGGGGAAGCTCGGCAGCTCTATTTTGCAGATTATGGTCTATCTCTCGGTTCTGGCTCCGTGTATCGCGTTTACCTATTTGTTGCGCGGGATCGATATTCGCCAAATCTGGTGGGGCTTAGGCTTGGCTGTGACCTCCTCGATAAGCTTGTGCGTGACGGCCTTGTTTCTCGCCAGCGGTGCCCGCTCATCTCGACAATTCGGCGTGCTGATCTCTGTATTTTTCCTGTTTGCTTTGGCATTTGTGTATTGGCTCTGGTGCCTCTTTGCCTACGGATTGACTTATCAATTTGTCGGCATTTTTTCGGGCCTGGACGATCAGCAGGCTTCGACCATTATGTTTGGTTACTTGTCGCTCCTTGTTTCCAGTTCATTCCTGCTGTTCACAGCCGCCGCTGCTCAAGTGTCCTTTGAAGCCGACAATCGATCCAGCTGGATTCGCGTGGCGATGCTGGTTCAGCAGATTCTCTTCTTCGGATGGATCGCAGCCATGTTGTCTTACTTTTTCGACTCCGAAATCGCTGGGGTGGTCTCCATGACCATTGCTCATTACTGGCTGTTTATGGGCGCCATGATGAGCGCCGTTCCGGCGATTATGTCGCGTCGTGTCAAACGGGCGCTTCCCAAAACAGTCGTCAGCCGATCCGTCATGTCGTTGTTCATGCCGGGCCCAGGAAGAGGTTACCTGTTCGCGATTTCCAATATGCTTGGTTGGAATCTGCTTCTGCTGATGATGATGCTGTTAGCGCCTTACGTTTTACCAGACGTTGACGCAACTATGAGAGGCGGCAGTGATAGAACTCTGTCAGGAAACGAGATCGAAGAAATATTATTGATCATGATTTCGAATTGTATCTACGGGATTACATTTCTTTCCTTCCTGTTCCTGCTGCTCAAAGCGAGCGTAAAAAAACGCCCGCATGCAGGTCCCCTTTACGGAGCAGTGGTAACCATCGTGTTTTTGATGGTCGTCACCTTCGTTCCCGTCCTTGCCAAACTGCAATGGATGCCGAATACCAGCAGGGAATATTCACTGATCCTGGCGACCAATTGGTATGTCACATTCGGGGAGTTGATGCGATACGGCACAGGCAATGAGGCTCCGATTATCGCGACTGCTTTCATGGGTTTGGCGATGCTCTTTTTCGGTTATTTTTCATTGCGTATCGCGAGCCGTGAGCTGCATTACTTGCCAGAAGCCATTCCCAACCGCGTGCTGGAAGAAGAAAGAAAAAAACGCAAAGTCGTTGAGATCCCAATCGGGGAATCCATTGACGAAATCCTTGGCCTCCCACGCCAAGAATCAGGCGAATAGACTTGTTGATTTTTCAAACACCGTTACGTAACGCGGCGCAAAACTAACTAACCAACAGCGTGACTTCGGATTTCATAACTACTTGTTCGACATTCGATGTCAAAGCCGCCTGACGCGAATATCGATTTTCCAACAAGGCATTTCGAAAGTTGAGGTTGTTGTTGCCAAGGCGGAATTGAATTCAGTTCGAAAACATGCAGCAGGTGCGGAGAATTTTCATGCGAGACCGTCTAATCCAGAGCACGACCAAAAACGTCATGATAAGCCAGATACAGGCTGTCAACAGCATCAAACAGGTGAACCAACAATGCGGCGCGTGCCCACATTCCATTGCGGGCCTGTCGAAAATACATCGCCCGAGGATCCGAATCGATCTCGGTGGGGATTTCACCAACCACACTGTCCCGAGGAAACGGATGCATGATTGGCGCGTAGTCCTTCAACGTATTGACACGATTGGGTGTTAACTTGAACGGCGCCAGATCGATATTGGCAATCTGCTCCTCCGTCTCTTTCGAATTATGTTCCCGCTGGATTCGAGTCATGTAAACACAGTCGGCTTGCGAGAGGATTGGCTCGCCATCTAATTTGGCGTCCAGACTGGTAAACTCGTAGATGTCGACGCCCTGGTGATCGAGTCGATCCTTCATTTCTGCGTCGAGTTTCAGCACTTCATGTTCCGGAGCGACAAAGAACATTCGCACGCCCGGATATTGAGCCAAAGTTGCTGCGAGAGATCGCACGGTTCGACCCCGGCCAATATCACCGCAGAAAAGATACGTCTTG
>JAHEJI010000271.1 GCA_024638965.1 Planctomycetaceae bacterium | reverse complement strand
CATCGGGGAGCGAGCGTTAGCGGAACGGTCTTCTGCCGCCACATCGAATCGTCGGCATCGTTGTCGATCCGTAGATCCATGCCGTTTCCCACTTCCGAATTTTCAATTCGTCTCCTTCTCCCTGTCTCCTTCTCCCTACTTCTCACTCCCCTCTCCCCACTTTCTTCCGCCGCGAACCTGGCGTTGAAATCCGCGTCTATCCTGTTACGCTGATAGCTCACCAATCGGGGCGTGGCTCAGCCTGGTAGAGCGCTGCGTTCGGGACGCAGAGGTCGCTGGTTCAAATCCAGTCGCCCCGACTTCTAAAAACGCCGGGAATAGAACACCTTTCAACCGTCCAGCGTGTGGACGTGCGGCAAAGTCGACCGAGCAAATTGGGTAGTAATACCAATTTGCTCCCAGTTGAGGAGCCGCTTCCATGAAACGACGTGGACGTTCTAAATCCGCCCCTGCTCACCGCTATCACAAGGCATCCGGCCAAGCCCGCGTGACCATCAACGGCAAGACCCACTATCTGGGCGTCTACGATACGGCGGAGAGTCTTGCAAAATACAAACAACTAATTGTTGAGCTATGGTTTCCACCGGGGATTAAGCCAAACCGGGCGCAGTCTTTGCAGGCACACCTGCCACCGATCTCGAAAACATTTCGGACACGTAGCTCACGCTCGAAGGCCGCGATCCTTTGGGCCGGAAAAAAAGGAATGGTTGCGGGGGGCCTTTGATCTCTACATCGGCAAAGCGGATCCCGCGAACCCTTTGCTTTCCCCGGTTAACGGCGATCTAACGGGCTTTCCGCCGACGATCCTGATTTCAGGTACGAGGGATTTGCTACTCAGCGACACGGTTCGGATGCATCGCGCTCTTCGCAAGGCCGGAGTGACAGCGGATCTTCACGTCTATGACGGGCAGGCATACGCGGACTATATGCAAAACTTGCTTCGTTCTGTGCCGGAATGCCAGGACGCTCAACGCGAACTGTTCAACTTCTTTGACAAGCATCTCGGGCGATAACCGCCCAGTATCTGTGACGTGAAGGCCTCATGGATAGCACAGCATTGATGTTGCTTCGAAGTGTGATAACGATGGCAACCCGCTTGAAAATTGCGCGAACTTTTTGACTGACAGAATATCTACTCGAGACTGGCTTTTAAGCTTGAAAGCGGGCTTTTAAGCGTGAAAGCCATTAATCGACTAAATGGTCAATGACCAACCGAGGTAAATCAAATGCGAAAATGAAGCTCAGCGAACTTCGCTCAAAAATGAGCAAGTCTGTTGATTTCTTAAAAGAACAAGTCAAGGGACTGCGATACGGAACTGTTACGCCGTCACTTGTTGACACCGCTAAAGTCCTTTCTCACGGACAAATGGTGCCACTTAAGCGTCTTGCGGCATCTTCCAAAATCAAGAGTGGTATCTCCATTGAGCCTTACGAACCTGTCATCGTTGGTCCGGTATCCAATGCTCTCAAAAAAGCGGGTTTCAAGGCCTATGTCTTTTCCAGGACTACGGTAATCGTCTCAGTCCCTCCGCCTTGCGGAGAAGAGAAAGATCGTATTAGAAAGCGAATCAAGGTTCTTGGAGAAGAGGCGAAAGTTTCAGTTCGAAACATCCGCAAAAAGGCCAAAAGAGAAATTGAGGACGAAAACTACTCAATCAAGGCAATGCAATTGGTTACCAATGAAATGATTGCCGAAATTGATGAAATTGTTAAAGCAAAAGTGGAGTCTATATGATTTGAATTTTTGAACCAACAACGTGCTTCGATTTCAAGTTTGACGGAATCGGGCAACAAAGGCCAAGCTTCAGCGATTGTGACAATACGTGCTCATTGGTGACCGACATCTTGGGAAACCGTGAAGGTCGCTTTGAATTTCGCCCGCACAGAACGGAGAAGCCGCTTCCATGAAACGTGGACGTTCCAAATCCACCCCCGCTCGGCGGCGATCACTTTTAACTCATCGATCCCCACGGCATATTCGCTGGTCAAGGTTGGCGAAGAGTGAACAGATGTCCGAGATCGGAGGCCCGGAGTGCATGACGAATGATGGATTACCAAGCTGAAAAAGGATGACGTTTGGACTTCGTCATTCGTCCGTCCGATCTTCGTCATCGGGTATCGTCATTGGCTATTTAGCATCGCGTCAGCGAGCGTCTTTCATTCCTTGTCTTCCAGCCACTCGTCAAATTCATTGCCGGCCAGAAAACGTGTGACGATCCCTTTGTCAAGAAACATCACGCTTGGGGTTGGTATCCGCTTGACAGCGGTCGTACGCGGCAGAACGGCGGTAACGATATGTTGATAGGTTTCTGAACCGTCGATGGATGAAACCGGCGGGACGCCGAAGTCACAAAAATGAACGATACGGGCATGTGCCCGGCGTCCGGAGTAAATCTCATTGTTCATGCGGACAGCACGGTTGTTGATTCTCGTTTGATTGTCGACGCATTTGCTGCAATGACAATTTGTAATGATCAAAACAAAATCCCGGCTCATTTCTTCGTCAAGAACATAGTTTAAAAGCTCGGCAGGCAACGGCTGATCGACGAGATCGCCCTCAGTAGCCGGTCTCCACGCCGGGAAGAAAATGACCAGAATGAAATAGGAAGCAATCACCAGACCGACCGACGCTATCCCCAGCAAGGCGCGTCGATCATCGGAGTCATGTCCGGCTGCCAGTCGCACGACGGCCGCCGCCAGGATGATCAGATTGTTCAACAGCGAAACGGACCACGGAAAGGCAAACAAGCCATAACAACTACAATGCTGACTGGCGCCGGTGGCCCACGTCCAGATATTAACAACCATAAAAAGGATTGCGACGCCGACAGTAACGATGCTGCAGGCTCGATAATGAAAGCCCGTAAAGATCCAGACTGCCAAACCGATTTCGACAAAACCAACCAGGAAATCCCACCAGGATGCGTCCTGCACCAGTAGTTTCGAAGTTCCGGCAAAACCAAAAACGGCAATCAGAAATACGGTGGCCGCATCAACAGCCCAGGCCGGGACGGCCGGGAATCGAAAAGGTGGTGTTTGACCAATCTTGTTCACCTCGACACCTTGTTCACTCATGACCTGATTGTCCTGCATGTTGCATTCAAAATACCTTGATTGGGAATTGGCCAACTACCCGGTCTGCTACCAAACTTCGGCGGCGTATTCTCCGAGACCATCCGCGCTTCGACTAAACTGATCTTTCAAAAGCCCTGTTCGATTCGATTTGCCTCAACAATTCGAAACCATCACCATCCACACGTATCGAAACTGGCCCTGACTCCAGGCATTCTCCTCGTACCCGAAGGGTCATACGGTGGGTGCGGTGGATACTCGCTCCACCAAACTTTGCGATAAACACTTTTATCACGACTTGTCACGATTGAGATGCACCTGAAAGGACGCAGGCAGGCAATCCAGATCCTTGACGTAAATATCAACGCGATTCTCAAGCTTGCCCATCTCATTGCCGGGCCGCCATTTGAACGAAACCTGGTAGCGAGGCCGAAGCCCGTGCTGTGCCTTCATCCTTTTCGTCAAAAACTGCTCGCATTGCTCAAATTTTGCTGATCCGGGAGTCAACTCAATGATTTCGGCGTCAAACCCTTCGAGTTGGGAGACCACTTTCTCCACTTCCAAAAAGTCGCCGTCCTGATGGTCGTACAGCCACAATGAGTCACGAAAAACCTCACCCTCCTGGTCTGCTTCGGTCAGATAAACCTGATTCTCACTGAGATACCAGGGCGGTCGGACATTGACGGGGATGGCAAAACGACTTGCGTGAACACTACCGAACAGATCTTTGGAGTAAATCAGCCCTCCGAAATTCACGATGCCCTTTTTCTTTGCCGAATCAACAGAAAACGTCACATCCAGAGTTTCATATGACCCCAACAAGAGGTCCCTAAGCGGACGCCCGGCGGTAGAGCAGCCGCACATCATGTGCAACCTTACGATTCTGGCACCGAAAAAGGAAGGATTCACGAGCTGGCCCTTAACCTCGAATTTTTCGCCCTTGATGCAGCTGGCAGGAACATCGCCAACAAGCCTGACTTCCACCGGCTTGCGCAAAGTCCTGATCGAAAACACAGAAACCAGGATGAGGACCACTACGGAAAGTGCAACAATTACTTTTGTTTTGGATTGCATTTCTTACCACTGCTCCAGCGACTTTGATCATCGCAATACGCCTGGGATCTACCTGGCGAACGCCGGGTCCCGGCTCCATACTGCGACAGGTGCTTAAGTAGTTAGGCAGCGACAGAACTCGCCGAGCGTTTCGTTGCCAAAAGACGCCAGGCTCCGATCAGAAATAACAGCCTCCCGATCTTCCACCGGCACTTCGCTGCATTCGTAAACAAGCTTTTGGTTGCCTTGCCATGATTGTTGACGATCATTGACGAAATAAGCGACCAATTCCTCAGCTGACTCACTATGATGATAGGGTAATCCAAGCGGCAAGGGCGGGTCAAACCTGTCAGGTGAGATTTGCTTATTCACCCCGGCCGTTTCAAAATTGACGTGGTGCAGGCGCCTTAGCTGTCTTCTTCCTTCGGCCATCGTAAAGGCCGTCAACGAGCTTGCGCGGGTG
>JAHEJI010000010.1:53821-54958 GCA_024638965.1 Planctomycetaceae bacterium | reverse complement strand
TAAACGCGGGGGTCTCCAGACAGAAGCCTCCGCGTTTACGCGGTTGGGAGTCTCACCATCAACCTAACCCCGCAACAACCCACACATTTCACGCAGAAGCCCCTGCGTTTACGCGGCTGGGAGACTCACCAACCAGCTGTCTTACGCGCGATTTGCGCGCATATTTTTGAAATTGACAATAGTCGTTTTTGTGTTGCCGCCGTGCGCCGGCTAGGTTTACGATGACGGTCAGACACACCCGTCAGGTTTGACAGATCAAACGCGGTGTCAGTTCGGCATGAGTCGTGTTCCTGCGCCGTGGTCCTGCAATCCGCGCTCGGGCGAGTAGAGAGAATACACCAGACCGCCCATGACCACGACAATCGACGTCAGGATTGCCACCACGATGGTGTTGTCAAAAACGGGATGTGCTCTCCAGTCGTAGGTCATGTTCCCTTCTACAGGTTCAATATTAGCGATGTTTTCGGCAGCGATAATCGAGCTGATGATCACTCCACCCACCGGCATTAGCACGGGCAACCAACTTAAGAAACTTCGAAAGGCGCATCTAAAGCGATCGGCAAGTTGGCCGTTTTTGGTGCAAACGTCGATCTCCATGAATCGAAAAACGGGCCCGCCACGCAACCAGAATCCCAGCCCGACAGGAATCACAAGCGAAAGTAAGATACCGACTGGAAATTTCCAAACAAATGGAATTGGAAAAATGTAGAAACAGATCAAAAACCACCCGCATGCCAAGAGGCTGTAAATCGTGAATTCGATTCCCAGTGTTACTCCCAACAATCCGGCTCGCGTATCCCAATTCAGACGGGCAGTTTTTGTGGATAAGGCTTCCAATTGTCGAATCGCCCAATCTAATGTAGTCAAATCCTGTGGCTGTTCTTTTAACTCTTCCAGAAACAACTGAGCAGACAACGGAAACACCTTGGTGCGATGCAATAGATCCCCCAACTCTTGAAGCAAGCCAACGGCGTGACCACCTGGAACCGATTCCGAACAGGTTTCGGGCGGTTGAAATCGCGAATTGCCCACCACAACATTAACCAGGCAACGGTCCAGAATTTTGGCGTGACAATTCTGGTCAATCCAAATCTGTGGAAGCGCGAGGTGTTCCGGCAAGGTCCCATCCTTGCTCGC
>JAHEJI010000010.1:0-53811 GCA_024638965.1 Planctomycetaceae bacterium | reverse complement strand
CTTTGGCCACATCCAACAAAAAAATCCGATATTGCTCCCAACCGACCCGGTGCCGCGTTCCGACCAGGCTGAGAATCGGCACACCTTTGACCGGTTCGAAAGCGTCCCATCGTGTCCCATCTTCCAACGCTCCGCCTACCAGCCACCGTTGTCGCGTAACGCGTGATAGATTAATTCGATCTGTTGATGGTCCAGATTCGCTCGAAGAGGTCGTGATCCAGACATTGCGATTCAACGGTTTGTCGTGTGCCAGGTACACGTTGCCAGATTCAAACTCGCCAAGATGTTCATTGGTTTCGTACGGCCCGAAATGCAGTTTCTTAATTGTGTTTAAGTTTGGCGTGGCGATCGGGATTTGCACCATTCTGGCCTCTCCCTTTTCCAACCTCACGACGCGTGTGCCGCTGATGATCTCATGCAACCCGCGCACCCGGTTTGATTCGCGCATTGTCGACAAGCAAATGGCACAAGGTATCAATAAGACGATCAACTGAAAAATAACGGCGATCAAATAGCTTGGCGCGTCAAAAGTGGGTGGGAAATACACCGCTTGCCAGATCCCATAGACCAGGGTAATTCCGAAGCAACCCGGAATCGCGATTCCTCGTATCAGGCCTGCCCAGAATCCTGGCCTTTCACCTTGAGCATTCACGACACCCAATCCCATTAGTCTCTTGCCGACAGTTCGGCCAAAACATCCTTCCATGACCGCAAAATAAAACACTAACAGCAGCCAGGCTCCAATTCCAAATACCAACACGTCGTGCGGAAGAAATTCAGCAAGTATTTCCGAATCCAGCTTTTGGGATTGTCTTCCGATCAAAAGCAGGCCGTACAAGACGGTCAAAATGAATGCGAACAGCTGAATGGCCGTAACATCAACCATGAAAGCAGCCAAACGTCGACCAAGATTCGCCAGCGATGTCCCGCGAGTTGCAAAAGGAGTCAAGGCGACTCGCATTTTTTCCAAGTCTTGATATCGACGATCGGGATCTTTTTCGAGGCAGCGACTAATGATCCGGTCCAGATCTTTTGGCACGCTCGGTACAAATTGACGGACAGAAGGCGCAGGATCGGAAACAATCTGCGCAGTCACGGACATCGTATCGCCGACAAATGGCGGGCGGCCGCTTAACAAATTGAACAACGTTGCACTAACAGCGTAAACATCCGTCCGTTTATCCAAAGCGGCCCCTCGAATCTGTTCAGGTGCGGCAAAGGACGGCGTTCCCATGAATGTTCCCGCTTTTGTCAAATTCGAATCGGCGGGACTGATCAGTGACTTTGACAATCCGAAATCACCGATTTTAACGGAGTTATCAGAATCGAGGAAACAATTGGACGGCTTGACATCGCGGTGGATCAGCCCCAATCGGTGAGCCGCAATCAGGCCATTAATGACATCCAAAATGCTATCTACAGCTCGGTTAATCGGCATTGCGCCTTTCTGGACGATGAGATCACCGAGAGTGTTTCCGGGCATCAACTCCATCGTGATGTAAGGTTGTCCGTTTTCCTCTCCGGCACCAAAAATAAACGTCACGTTCGGGTGTGAGACCTTGGCGGCCAGTTGTGCTTCGCGTAGAAAGCGGGTGACGTAGTCCTTGTCCTCGATCATTTCGTGGGAAAGCCGTTTGAGCGCAACGCGTCGCCCAGTATGAATTTCGGCGGCCTCCCAAACAACGCCCATCCCTCCGGAACCAAGCCAGCGAACCAGTTTGTAAGGTCCTACCTTGTCACCGATTTCCGCTGGACTGGCCTTGGTCGATTCCAGGCCGATGGTCGGCGGTGCTGTCTTAACGGCGTCTTCATCATGGACAACTGCATCTGTTCGGATTGGAGATGCTTTGGAAGGTGACGGCGGCACCCTTCGGTCTGATTTCCATCGACCATCATCAGCCTGTACGAAGCGGTCAGAAATCACATTGGATTGATCGGACCAGGCGGGACTATGGCTGAGTTTGCTACCGCATTGCTGACAATATCGAGGAACTGGATCCTCATATCTGATAGTTTGTTGGCAGATTTGACACTGAATTTCCAACGAACGCCTTTACCCCAAAAGCCCGCAAGCAAGACTTTTGTCCTACATTGATGAGTGACTAAATGAAACCAATCGCGATCGTTCCTGCCGCGATCCCCGGTGAACTCACATCCAGTTTACATAGATTTGCCGCTTAAACCCAGTTGGAGTTGGCTGTTGGAGTATGGCTCGGTTGTTTGGGCTCCAAAAAAGGGGCAGGATCGATGCGCTTGGTTCCAAGCTGGAATCCAATCCAAATACCTGCGAGGATTCCAATGATGGCTCCGACAACGTGAGCGATGGGTACAGGTGAGAAGCCAGTGCTTTCAACGAAAATCGTTGAACCCGATATCATTTCGTGAACGATCTTGCCAACCATGCCAATTAGCAAGCCCAGATTAATGAACGAACCCGTCTTGTCCCGCTCTCGCAGTTTTTCAATCAAAAAATGAACAACTGCCATTCCAAAGATGGCCGTATCCAGTCCGCTTAATCCGCGATAAGTCTCAACGGCTGGTTCGTAGATTCCTACCAGTGGAGGGATGAAGACTGCCGACAAAACCAATACAACTGCGAAAGTTCGCCGACTGATCCTTTCACAAATTGCACCTAGCAAAGCAAACATTCCCAAGTCCCAAAACAGATGTTCGCTCGACCAGTGCAACAAGTGACACCCAAACAGCGATACGATTTGATCAATCGGACTCACATGAGTTCCATATTCCAAACCAATCAAAAATTGCGGAAACGCGAAGGCCAGTATAGCCAACAGCGAAATGGAGATCGTGAGCGGAATTGTCTTCAAGTAGTCGATCATTTGTTCGGTCCGTTTTGTATTACAGCGTATGAAGCTTGACATTGAATCGTCACATCGCGGGTCATCCTTTACCGAGTGAGAATTAGTCATCCTGAACCGAGTGGAGCGAGTTGAAGGATCTCTCGTTGATGCACGAGAGATCCTTCGGTCACTTAGGCTCCCTCAGAATGACAGGAGCAAGGATTACGATTCATCGGCCGACAAATCCTGAACGTCTTTTCTTCGTCGGCGTCTCAAAGCGGCCGTGCCGGCAAGTCCCGCTCCAATCAAAGCGGTGATCGGATCAATCGCTCCGCCACCTCCTCCGCCACCACCTCGGTTGCCACCACTGTTGCTCGGTGTTGGTTGGGCAAATTCGAGATCGCGGCTGCGTGTGGAAATGGGTTGCGTCGGTCCGCTGGTTTCGGGCAATCCAGAATTGTCACGAATGCGTTGTCGAGGTGGGAGACTGGACTTCGCCTTTTGTGTGACCTGATCAGGCTGTTGAGGACCCAGATTGGCCATGGAGCGATCGCGCAGACGCTGAAGTTCTTCACGAACTTTTTCTCGGGCTCGACGATCACGTGTTATTCGAGTTGCATTGCGTCGTTCGATTTTCCAACGCTTGTATTCATTGTCGTTTTCCAGCACGAGGAACGAAGCATACTGACTGACGATCGAATACCCTTCACAAAGACGTACGATATCCTCTTTTAGCTGTGGACTCTCGCCTCGTTGGCGAACCTGATTTAAGAGTTGCTGAACTCGCGCGTACGCCCACATTCGCTCGATTTGAGGGTTATCATCGTCTGCGGATGGAAACTCAAGCTCAACCAGCTGTTCGAATGGCCGACCCATGACGTTTCCGCTGATCGTAACGTTGGCCTTGCCCGGAGTTTTGTAACGCCCAATCAAACGAATCGGACTTCCGTGATAGAGATTGGGAAGCGATTCTGGCAACGCGGCATAGATTTCGACTCCTTCAATCTCAATTTTCAGCTCCGTGGCAACTGGATGAACCAACTTGCGACGAAACGCTTCCGCTTGCCGATTAAAATCATCGCCTTGCGAAATAAACGCGGCCAGTCCACCCGCTTCTTCAGCAAGCTGTTTTAAGAGCGGGCGATTAACTTCATTTCCTACGCCAACGCAAAAGACCCGAGAGCCATCAGGTGCCGAGGCAATGGCCGCCAAGAGTTCCCGCTGCTCACCCTGTTCGGTCATACCATCGGACAAAATAACAACATTCAGGGGTCGATCGGCATCTTTGTATCGGAATGCCGCATTGAGCGCCGGACGAAGTTCGGTTCCCCCACGAGCTTGTTGCGATCTCAGAAACTCGGTCGCGGCCGCTTTCGTTTCGTCATTCACGGAACGCAGTTCTCGAAAGTGCAAGTTCGGCGAGTTGTTAAATGACATAACTTCACAGCGATCATCCGGGCCCAACGATCGAATGAACGCATCGGCAGCGTTTGTCGACAATCCGAGTTTGCCTTTGTTAGCCATGCTTCCGGAAATGTCGACTACGAAAACATAATCCATTCCGGTCGCCGCAGCTTCAAGTTCCTCTCCTGACGTGAGAGTCATCAAGTAAAAGCCATCTTCCCCGTTTTGCCTGGATGCCACCATGTCGAGTCCTGTGCGGGGACGCTTGGTTTGAAATGCGAGTACCACATCACGGCTGAGGTCGCCCGCTGTCGTTTCCAGACTGGCTCGAACGTACTGTTCGTCGTGGCTGACAACAACAAAATCGTCGGTGTGAGATGGGCTTTTGAGCTGAGTGATTGGGATTTCGCTTTTGACGTCGAGCGTCAAAGCAAACTTGCCAGTCGTTCGTTCGTCGGCACCTTTGGTTGACGTTGCCAAAGGGTAAACGTAGGTTGCCCAATCATGGTCAAAGTTCAGCTGCTGGTAATAAGTTACTTTGATGTGCTGTTCCGCGTTAGCGGCGATTGGAAATACGCGCATTTCGAATCGTTTATAGTCGACTTGTTCCAGCAAACCTGGATCAACGCGTTTGGATTTGTAGCTGTTATAGATCTGCCGCGCCCTTTGTTTTTCGACTACTTCGCCGATCATCTCTTTGCCGTTAATGATCATGCTGAAGTTGCTAACGCTAGCACCGTTGGGAACCGGAAACGTGTAAAGTGCTTCCACGATCCGGTTTTCCGTATTCAGGAATATCTGGTTGATTTCAGTAACCGCAATTCCGTTGTTGATCGTGACGTGGACGTTCTGTTCCTTAATTTCGAGCGCGCCGCCGAAACCACCATCGGCGATTAGCAGGCCTGAGGCCAACGTTTGCTTGGGCGTCGCACTGAAAACGCCAAACAGCATTACGGCAACCGCAAGGATTGGTAATGCGAGCAAGTTTCTTGCAATTTTTTGAAATGGCATCGGTTTCTCCTGGTATTGGTCTGTTGAAAGTCCTTCCGGACCTCGACACGGCTGAGCTAGCCACGGCTCAGTCCTAAAGCACTTCCGATGCCAAGAGAAAAAGGGAGCTCAAACTCCGTTAAACAACGCGTTTTCTGTGTTATGAATACATTAGCAGACATTCAATGAGCAAAGAATGTACATCGAAGTGTCATTGGTTGTATATAAGTCGTCGGCAGGCTGTAGCCATACTGTACGGACTGCGAGATGAAGGAGCTCACGATGTTTTGCATGAGATCAGTTTCGCCGCGGGGGGGAGCGGTTCGATCAATAAGTGAACGGATTACTCGCCGCCGCCCAATTTGGTTCCCATGTAACTTTGAAGCTTGGCATCAAGCTCTTTTCCAAAAGCGCTGCCAATCGATTGCATCGGATTTTGCAACGATACTTTCAATTTTTCCACTCCGTCTACCACATCGTTCACTTCACTGATGACTCGTTCGACGACGGGTCGAACTTCTTCGACTTCAGTTTGAACTTTAACGACTTCACGATGGACCGCCGAAAGCGTCCAAATTGCGATGACGATGCCCAGGAACATGATGGCAGCGATACCAACGATGCACCACTTCATGACTTCGATCGAAGTCTGCATCCGGCGCACTGCAGCCAGCTGTTCTTTTTCGCGCTGCCGGGCTTGTCGTTGACGACGTTTTTCCAAACGCTGTTGACGGATTTCTTCACGCTCGAGAACCAGCTCTGCAGCGGCGTGCAATTCAGCTTGTTCTTCTGCCGTAGGCTTTTTGGTTGGAGTTACCATATTTCAAACTTTCGAATACGATTTACGGTTGAAACGAATCCGAGGACATTGAGGTCCTTGAAGACCCTATATTATAGTTGAGGTTATTGTCGGTACCGGTACCGCACCCTTTCTTCGACAACGTCGTCATAACCGCACACAATTAACTGCTTTAAGCAGGTTTATTGCCGGTTTGGCCATCGCGGCCATAATAGAACGAGAACATTTTCAAAATCAGTATTCAGAATCCGTCATTCTGAAGGAGCTTGCGACTGAAGAATCTCTCGTTCCTGCAAGTAGATCTTTCACCTCGTGCCTCGGTTCAGGATGACACAAGTGCAAATCAACTTTGAATTTGCTCTAACCACGGCTGCGTGAATTTTGTCAAATCAAAATGGGGCGGTCGCCAACGATCTAAATGTCGGAACATAAAATGAGAAAAATGCTGAGTGTCTTGAACGCAAAACGGCTGACCGGTGCAATCGTATTGTCTGCGTGTCTCTTTTTGACCCAGGACATATTGGCGGCGGCCGGTGAAGCAGCATCAACCAAGTTTGCCGGCATTAGCGGATCGACGCAAGACGAAAAAACGGAACAGGACGAACCAGTTCCAACCACAGATCAAGCGCTCGCACCCGAAGATGACTCATCCTCGGGCCTGACCGTCGACAGCGTACAAGCTGCCCTAGACGAGCTGGAGAAAAACTCCAGCATCGACTCGTCTGCCAAAGACCTGCTGCGCCCAAAGTACACCGAAGCCGTCGAAAACTTGAAAACGGCGGCAGCAAACACAGCCCAAGCAAAGGAATATCAAGCGGCGATCACGACCGCTCCCGATGAGGTTAAAAAACTGAAATCCGAACTACAAAAACTTCCCTCAGTTCAAGACGCCGAAGAGCGAGCTCGTGGCGAGACCGACGGTCTTAGTTCCGGGAAAATACAAGATTTGCTCAATTCCAAACGCACGAGTGTCGCGGGTCTGAATGACGAGCTTGCCAAAGTGACCGCCGAATTGGCACGCGTCAAATTACGGCCCGCGGAAATCAACGAACGGCTTCCCAAAGCGGAGAGCGAGTTGGACGTAACCCGCGAGGAACTAGCTTCGCCGGACAAGGCCGCGGATCCCGCGTCACCGGTCCGCGTCGTAGACCGCATCATGCTGGGTGCAACTGAATCCCAACTGCTGAGCGAGCTGGAAATGCTGAAGCAGGAACGACTGAGCCAGTCGATTCGGCAGGAACTACTTCAGGCACAACAGAATCTACTGACGCAAAAACTTGAAAACGCTAAAGCGGCGGTGACGGTCTTCGAAACCTCGAAAAACAAAATCTTGAAAGCCGAAGCAGATGAGATTGGTTCGAAAATAAAAGCAATTTTGGAAGAAATCCCTGAGGACGACTTGAAGGCTCGGGAGTTGGCGAACGAAGCTCAAGAGCTGGTAAAGGAACTCGACAAGGCCATCGAAAATCTGAAATTGGTTTCAATCGCAAAGGATGGCGTGACCGCCAGGCTGAATCGTTTAACTGAAGAGCACCAATATGTAACCGCGCAACTGAAATTAGGTGGCAGCGGAAATGTGATCTCGCAGCTCCTCTTCGTACTTCGAAATCGCATTCTCAGGCGAGCGGATAACTCCGACCTGACTAAGCAGTTGCCGCAACTGGACGAATCCCGCCTGGCTGATCTCCAGACCGGCCAGAAAATTCGTCGACAAGATGAATTCGAATTAGAGTACGCCGATCGGATTTCCGGCAGTTGGGATGCGTCTCAATCGGAAAAGCCTAACTTGGAAAAACCTGACTTGGATGAGCTCCTCCAGCTTCGCCGCGACGTGCTCGCGAAACTGCAAAGCCAGCAAAAAACAATGGTATCGAGGCTTTCGGAACTTAAAGGTGATTACGATCGGTACAAGACCAAGTCCGAGACTGTACTGGAATTCGTTTATGAACAGTTATTTTGGATCAGAAGTTTTAGCCCGGTCTCTACCGCCACCCTGACTGACCTTCCCGACGGCGTAAACTGGGTTTTCAATCGCGAGCACCTGGAAGCATTGGGGCGTGCTCAAGCGAACATGGTCCGGCGTGTGCCGTTTCAATTCTATGGATTTCTCTTCGTCATCGGTTTGCTGTTGGTCATGCGCGGCCGGTTTATCGCCGCGCTTGAGCAATCCGGTGTGAAGACGCGTCGAATTTCAACCGACCAGTACAAGTTCACAGTCCAAGCGCTGCTGTGGACCTTCCTGCTCGCAGCACCCATTCCACTGTTGTTGACTTTTCTTTGGTGGACATTGGAACCTTCGACGAACACGAATGAATGGCTGAGAGGAGTCGCTAATGGACTAACGGAGGCAATCTGGTTAACCCTGTTACTTGGATTTGTGATTGCGGCATGTCGACCCGGTGGGTTGGGTATAGTTCATTTCCGTTGGAAAAAACAACCCGTCAAAAGAGTCAAAAAAGTGATTCTCGCGTTCGGAATTGTGTATGTCCTAGCTCTCCTGGTGACAGACAGCACTCTGTTCGGCGAACTTTCGGCTCAATACGGCGGAAACGTTGGCAGAATCAGCTTCATGTTGGCGCAGGTATGGACACTGATCGTTTTATGGCGATTGTTTGGAACTCGTGACGGCGTTCTCGCAACATTGGATCAACAACAGCCCGAGAGGTTGATCTTCAAGACACGTTACGTTTGGTATGCGTTGGTGCTGTTTTGTCCGGTTGCGTTGATCGCGCTGGCGTGGCGCGGCTATTTGATTACCGCGATCGAACTGAGTACCGGGCTGCTGGCGACCTTGGGAATTGTCGCAATCGGTAACACATTCTACTGGATGTCGCTGCGTTGGTTCGGGCTGAAAAAACGAAAATTGGCCTTGGCTGAAGCGTTGGAGCGGCGGCGTGCGCGACGCGAGGCTGCGAAGGATACTGAACAAGCAGAACCCGACGAAGTCGTCTCCGTAAGTCCTGAAGAAGAAGTCGAACTGGATTTGGATTCGATCAGTGACCAAACTCGTCGTCTTCTTCGAATTGTTTTTAGTCTGGGCGTGCTTGTTGTCATTGCATACTTCTGGTCTGAGACGATTCCAATCTTCGCCGCACTGGAAAACGTCAAAATGCCGCTGACCAAATCCCTGACTTTGCTTTCTGCGGCCAAGGCAGTGCTAATTTTGGTCGTGACCTGGATCGCGGTTCAGAATCTCGCTGGTGTGCTCGAACTCTCCGTGCTGCGAGCGACAACCATTGAAAAAGGTACGCGTTATGCCATTTCAAGAATTTGTCAGTATGTGGTGACGGCCATCGGACTGGCAATGCTGTTCAACGTGCTTCAATTCGATTGGACACAGTTCGGTTGGATTGCCGCCGCGCTCAGCGTAGGTCTTGGCTTCGGTTTGCAGGAAGTCGTTGCCAACTCGGTCTGCGGTTTGATCGTGCTGTTCGAACGTCCCGTGCGGCTTGGAGATGTCGTTACTATTGATGGTATGACAGGGACGGTCACAAAAATCCAAATGCGCGCCACGACGATTACCAACTGGGACCGACAAGAATTTATTGTGCCGAACAAGAATCTGATCATCGGCACGATTCTTAACTGGACGCTCAGCGCTGCGATCAACCGCGTCGTCATTCCAGTGGGGGTCGCTTACGGAACTGACACGGAAAAGGCGCGGAAGATTCTACTCAGCGTGGCAACCGATCACCCACTTATCCTCGACGACCCACCGCCGTCAACCAACTTTGAACAATTCGCCGACAGTTCGCTGACGATCATCTTACGAGCCTATCTGCCGGATTTGGACAACCGCTTAAACACCATTACCGAGTTGCACACCGAGATTAACAATCGATTTGCGGGAGAGGGAATTGAGATTGCCTTCCCTCAACTGGATCTGCACGTCCGAAATGCCTGGGCAGCAAATTTGCCTGAAAGCATGCAACACTTGTCGGCAGAGGGACAGGCATTTCCTTCCTAATGCAACTGCTGCATGGTGCGGGACCCGATACGCTTTGACGGCGTTCATATTGCTCACGTTGAGTTTTGCGAGCATCAAATTCGCATCAAGCTTGCTCCGAATTTGTGGGGAGCAGATGATTAAGCTGAATGCATTGCTGTATACTAAAGCATTTCAAAAATTAGTATTCAGCCTCTGTCATTCTGAAGGAGCTTGCAACTGAAGAATCTCTCGCTGGGTCACGGAGATCCTTCACCTCTTGCCTCGGTTCAGGATAACACCGGTTCGGTACGCTACAAACGTAGGCATGGGAAACGTCCTTGGCGGGCAACCTGGTATGCAAGATGTCAGCCCACAAACCGCAGCATTGATTGACCAGGATATCAATGAACTGATCGAAACCGCGCAAAAGCAGGCGATCGAATTACTGACACAAAACCGTGAAGCTTTAGATGAAATCGCAGAACAGCTGCAACAACATGAGGTTATCAGCAGCGACGAAGTTCACCGAATTGCCACCGAACGGGGAAAGCATATCCCGAGATAGCAACAACGTGGCAGGCCCTACGTGAACACAAAGCTCGTCGTCGAACAGATCGGGCCGTACATGCGGGTTGAATGACCGACTCATCGGAGCAGGACAGAATGATCGAACTTTTCTATCTCGTCGTTGGTATCGGGTTTGTGTTTTCCCTGGTCGTGCAGGGTTGGTTGAGAACGACCTATGCCAAGTGGAGCAACGTTCGCAATTCGTTGAACCTGCCGGGAAGCCATGTCGCCCGCCACCTGCTGGATAAAAACGGCTTGCAGAATTCTGCGATTACGATGCAGCCGGGTAAATTATCCGACCATTACGATCCGCGAACCAAAAATATTTCGCTTTCCGATAGGATCTACCGTGAACCCAGTGTTGCCAGCGCGGCGATCGCGGCTCATGAAACGGGACATGCCCTCCAGGACAAGGATAATTACGGGCCGATGCGATTGCGCCACGCGATGTTGCCGGTCGTAAACTTTGGCGCTCAATACGGACCTTATGCCATCATCGGCGGATGGTTTTTTGAATCAACAGATATCGTTCTAATTGGATTCTTGATGTTTGCCGGCGCATTACTTTTTCAAATAGTCACGCTGCCGGTCGAGTTCAATGCCAGCCGACGCGCGAAAGCACAACTCGAGGAGATGGGATTCACCACCGAACAAGATCGCGTGGGCGCCTACAAAGTCCTCCGGGCGGCGGCGATGACCTACGTCGCTGGAGCTGCAACTGCGATGGGCAAGTTGTTTGTGATTTTGTTTATCGCGGGCCGCGGCTTGTTTGGGAAACTGTTCAAGAAGCCAATATAAACGGCCAGTTGTGCTTAAGCAGCAAATAGGCAGCAGGATTCGCATTTGCGGATGGAACTGCATGTTTCCTTCGACCTGCCGACGGCCTGCCATCTGCGAAACTGTGCGACTTCGCTCATCAAAATTCTGTTGTTGTGCCTTGTGAACCAAATACAACTGTAAAAATCGGCCAATTCCAGGCTCGCTTGATTGGCGTCCGTTTTGCATTAGACATTGCCGGGACTATGTGTAGCCGTTTGATTGGAGTTAGAAGACGCCATGAGAGCCATGATTCTGCAAAAAACTGGAGCTCTGGCCGATCAGCCAGTGCCATTGGCGATGGTTGAGTTGCCTGTCCCGACGCCTGGCTCGCAAGAAGTCCTCATCAAGATATCGGTGTGTGGCGTCTGCCATACCGAGTTGGACGAGATCGAAGGCAGAACGCCACCACCTCGCTTGCCAATCGTTCTCGGTCACGAAGTGGTCGGAATCGTAACCGAACTGGGCGAAGGCGTTACCAAGCACCGTGTCGGCGATCGAGTTGGAGTTGGCTGGATTTATCATTCTGATGGAAGCAAAAACGAAAACCTCAGCTCCGAGTTCCGGGCGACCGGTCGGGACGCCAACGGCGGCTATGCCGAGTTTATGACGGTTCACGAGAATTATGCGTTTCCCATTCCTGAAATATTTACCGATGAACAAGCAGCGCCGTTACTGTGTGCGGGAAGCATTGGTTATCGCGCGCTCCGGTTGACCAACATCACGAACGGTCAACCACTTGGCTTGACGGGCTTCGGCGGATCTGCCCATATCGTCATTCAGCTTGCCCAACATCAGTTTCCAGATTCGCCGGTTTACGTTTTCGCCCGCGATGAACGAGAACGCCAATTCGCCCTGGAGTTGGGTTCTGTCTGGGCAGGCGATACTACCGAGCATTCGCCAGAAAAATTGCAGGCAATTATCGATACCACACCCGCTTGGACACCGGTCGTCGAAGCCATGAAGAATCTTTGCCCTGGTGGAAGGCTGGTGGTCAACGCGATTCGCAAACAAGATGGCGACAAAGAATCACTTCTGGGACTCGACTATGAAAATCACCTCTGGATGGAGCGCGAGATCAAGTCGGTGGCCAACATCACTGGGCGCGACATTGCTGAATTTCTGACAACTGCTGCAACCATACCGATTAAGCCAAACTTCCAGACTTGTCAATTGGAAGACGCCAACCGTGCACTCCTGGAACTCAAACAGGGCTCAATACGTGGTGCCAAAGTACTGATAGTTGGAAGTGATGACGACCAGAACTGACGCTTAGAAGGTCACAATCCACAGTTTGCAAAGCTCGCTACGCAACATCGGGCGTGGCGGACGATTGAGGAATCCGCGTGCAACAAACCAACCATGGAAATGGTTTCGCCATAGACTGGACGCACAAACCAGCTAAAGAAACAGCCGGGGAACTGGTCTCAAAAAACGCGTAAAGGTGGCGAAAAAATTCAACACACCAATAGCACTCGAATGTAAACTAAACGGATACCATTCCATCGCACTTTCGATTCGTGACCATCATTGACCTTGCGTTCGCCCAGCCGGTTGAAAACAGACTCGAAGTGGGCTAGGTTAAAACACGCTGAATAACATTGAATTGGTGAGGAACACTGCATGAGAGCCGCTCATTTAATGTCCAACTTTGTCTTACCCTTTATCGCCCTCACGATCGCACTATCCGGAACTGGCGTTTGTGGAGCGGTACAGGGGGAATCTTCACCCACGCCATCTCAACCAACGAACTCGCAGGTCGATGAGGAGACAAGTGCCGCGGTAAACCAACAACAAACCATTACGGCTGCACCGAAGGAGTCGGTAAAGGTTGGGCCAGCAGAGGCCGTTGTTCTGGGGGTGGTGACCGGAGCTGTTAACTCGAGCAAAACTGGATCGGCACCGAATATTGCTTGCGACGAACCGACCTACGATTTTGGCAAGTCGTTAAATAATCGCGACATCCAGCACACCTACGTTGTAAAGAACATCGGGGATATGCCGTTGGAAATCTCGGATGTTCGCACATCTTGTGGTTGTACGATTGCAAGAATCTCGACAAAGACCGTTCCACCTGGGGGCGAAGCGGAGGTGACCGCCGTATTGAAGTTGCAAAGACGCAAAGGACATCAGCGAAAATCGCTTAACGTTGTGTCAAACGATCCCGACACCCCGTGGCTGTCACTTTACATGCAGGGCGAAGCGTTTAAGGAGGTCGATATTTCACCGAGTCGGATTGATTTCCGCCAACTCGGCGATTCTTCGGCCGTCGAACAGCTGATCGAAATTCGATGTAATACCGATGACACGATTAACATCAAGTCGCTCGAAACAAGTTCTGATTTCTTTGCGGTCGACCATGAAGTAATCGAGGAAGGGAAAGCGCACCAGATCAGGGTTCGAACGCAGCCGCCGTTATCGATGGGTCTCACGCGCGGTACTCTAGTCATCAATACGGACAACAAGAAGTTTCCTTCTTTGCAGGTGCCCTTGTCGTTGCACGTCGTCGGGGAGTTGACGTTTTCTCCAAAACAAATCAATTTGCTTCAATCGGACAGCCCAATTTCGCCATACGTGTTTGTCTTTCCAGGCACGAAAACCGACTTCACAATCGAAAAAGTCGAGCCGCCGATTGAATCCATCGAGGTTCAAGTTGCGCCTGTCGGAAGAAAAGGTTACCGAATTCAGCTGCAAAATCTCGTACCCAATGAAGAGTTAAAGGGAAAATATCTGAAAATTACCACCAGCGCAGAGGGGATGAAGGAGATCAAAATTCCGTTTGTACTCATCGCACCCGCACCTTCGCAAACACGATAATTCAAGGTCCGGTGTTCTCGCTTCAAACATACATGCCGAGTTCAAAACGGTTCACGAGAATTATGCGTTGCCCATTCTGGATATATTTACCGATGAACAAGCCGCCCCTCTCTGGTGCGCGGGCAGCATTGGCTACCGCGCGATCCGGCTGAACAACATTACGTACGCTTGATGGGATTTGGCGGACCTGCCCATATCGTCGTTCAACGTGCCGATTGTCATTTACAGATTCACCGGTATGCGTTTTCGCCCGCGATGAACGAGAACGCTAAAGCGCCTTGGATTGGGTGCCAACGAGGCTCGATTCGAAGCGGCAAGCTGCTGGTGATTGGAAACGAACACGACAGCAGAGGGTTGAACCACGGCTAGCGCAGATGAACATGAATTTTCTTTGCAAATCGGCGATAATTCATTAAGTTGCAATTCGTCGTCCATACTGTCTAAGTTGTCGGGGAATTCACGAGATTTTGCTAAGGACCAAAAATGAAAGACATTCTGGAACGTTACATTGGCAAAGAGATCGGATTGAACGCCAAGAAACCATATCATCTCGATCCTTATACGGTTGAGTCAGTTTCCGATTTCTACTTTACCGTCAGTAACGAAAAGAACAGCAATCGTACCCATGTTCCATTCCATAACATCATTCGAATAATTGAAGATGACTCCGGAGGGATCCATGTTGGTGGGTTATTTCAGCAAAAGAAAGATTTTCCCTTGGTCGTGAAAATCGGGCATTATGTCACTTCGGTGCCAGCCTGATTGAGAATCGGTTCCTGTGCCTCCTGGAGGCGTTCAGGCCTGGTTGTTATACACATCATCGCTGGCACTGTGCCCTGGTCCCATCAATTTGCACTTATATTTTAATCGAATAATTGTGTGGTGAATCTCATGAAAAAATGGACCACGAACAAAATAGTGACCCTGATTTGTTTACTCGTCGTTGTCGCTGCAGGGATCGTTTATGTCTGGCAACCTGTCGGTAGCAAAAAGAACCTCTTCGTACCGCCCGAATGTAATAAGAAGCCGCACGCGAATGGCTATGAACTTACTGAACCGTTTGCCTACTTTGATCCGAACGGCAAACAGTGGACTGCTCCAAGAGGTACGATAACGGACGGGACGTCGATTCCCGAACCCCTAATTCCTTTCTTTGTTTCAAAATTTGAAAACGAGTTTTTTCCTGCAGCGATTGTGCATGACGCTTACTGCAGCGTTGAGAACCAGAGCGGGAGCGTTTTTCACACCGAGCCCTGGGAGGACGTTCACAAGATGTTTTATCACGCATGTTTAGACGGCGGAACGAACGAGTTTACAGCGAAGATCATGTACGCCGCGATGTATCTTGGCGGTCCAGCTTGGAGCCCCGGCCATGATGTCACTCATGACCCGATCCTGAGTGTGGAGGTTCAAGTCGAGGTGCTGCGCTGGTGTGAGGCCGAATTCAAGGAACGCGATCTCTCACTGGCTGAGATCGATGAGTGGTTGGACCGAATAACTCCTTTAACGGCGCGCCTGCCTTTGACTTTCCAGCAACACTGCGCCAAGTGTCATCACGAAGAGGAATTCCTGAAAACGAATCGGCTGTTCTTTGATCCGGAAACGGCTGGCGATGAGGAACTCAATTTCTGGAACAGCACTCGCCAGATGTTTGCGAACCAATTTGCAGATGATGAGGTACCTGAGCATATGGGCTTGGGCTTGCAAGATACTGTAGTTGGCAAGGAAGCGGAGGAGTTTTTGGAGTGGCTTGACTTCAAGATGAAGGATGTTCCCCCAAGGTAAAACGCCCGGTCGCGAAAAGTGGGATCTCACGTGGGTGTGCGCCTGAGTACAAGCAAACCCAGGTTAATGGTGAGACTCTCGGCCGCGTAAAAGCGGGGGCTTCTCGATCGGCACTTCGGTCTCTGAATCTACTTTCTTCTCAACCGAACTCGGCTGCTTGCAAGCATCACTCATTCACGTTGAAACTCCAAATCGAGGGAGTATCCACATCTGGAGCGCAAACCAGACTCCGATAATACCTAACATAATCAAAAGTTCAGTCATTTTTTGGGTTCCTTTGTGAGGTGATGTCATTTCAGCACTCGTCCCATTAAATTTTCATCGCCGAATTGATCGCGATTCTCAACCTTCTTATCCGTAAGCTGACAGTTTTTATCCTCGACTTGAGACTCGAGATGGCACATTGCTTCGTGAGCCGACAGAAAGATGTGTTGATCTAGAAATGCCGGGTCAAAACCTGCCAGCTTCAATCGATCTGTCACGGGACCTTTTACGTCTGACATAAAGAAGTCGATCCCCATAGAACTCAGCTCGCGAATGATCGTTTCCAGAACCTCGATACCGGTAGAATCGATATCGTTGATTCCAGTCGAAACAAGTAGGACGGATTTGGTGTCAGCTTGGTTGGTAATCTCCTCCATCAAACGCGGTTCCAAAAACGGGGCGTTGGCAAAGTTCAAGGATTCATCGACACGAAAAGCCAATATTCCCTTTGTCGACTCAACGTTATGTCGCAAGACGTTTCTGAACTGTTCACTATCGCCGACGCGCCCAACCCGGGCAATATGCGGTTTGCTCATATTCCACATTAACAACACGATGGTTGAAACAACACCGATCAAAATGCCTGTCTCGATTCCCAACGCCAGGACGGAGACGAAGGTGAATAACAACGCAATTGCATCCGTCCGACAATATCGCCAGAGTTTCAAGGGCGTCTTGAAATCAATCAACCGAGCAACCGCCACAACAATTATCGCAGCCAGAACAGCTTTGGGAACGTAGAAAAACAACGGAGTCAGCAGCAACACCGAAATTGCGACCAGCAGTGCAGTGATGACGGATCCCATCGGCGTACAAACGCCAGCCGAAAAGTTGACTAGCGAGCGACTGAAACCGCCCGTCACCGGATAACCACCGGTAAAGGCCGCACCAACATCGGCCATGCCAAGTGCGAAGAGCTCCCGATTGGCGTCGACTTTTTCGCGTTTGCGGCTGGCCAAAGCTCTTGCCACGGAGATGCTCTCAAGGTAACCGACGAGCGTGATTACGAAGGCCAACGGCAACAACGACTGAACTGAGGAGATGCTCAAGTCTGGTACCGTTAAACCAGGCAAACCAGATGGAATCTCGCCCACAATTACCACGGCATTCGAACTATTCATGCTACCCGCAAAAACCACAAACGCAGCAACGACGACCGCGAACAGTGGTCCAATTTTCGCAATCAGCGACGCCACATTTTCCTTCAAGCCGGCGATTTTGAGCAGCGGGGAGACACCTTGGCTAAAAAACACAAGGATCAAACAACTGCCCAACCCAATGGACAACGTTGCCAGGTTGGACTCGCCGATTTTGGAAAGGGTGTTTGCGATGAGTTGAAAAGGATATTCGCCTCGCTCGACCGAAATTCCAAAGAGATGTTTGAGTTGACTGAAACCGATGACGATGGCGGCGGCGCTGGTAAAGCCAACAAGCACGGGGTGGCTAATGAAGTTCACCAGGAAACCCAGCCGAAACACCGCCATCACGATTTGCAAAACGCCAATCATTAAGGCCAGCGTTAAACACAACTGGATGAACTCCGGACTTCCCGGGACTGCAAGTTCGCCCACGCCCGCAACGACCAGCAGCGATACCATCGCGACGGGACCCACCGCCAGCGAATTGCTCGTCCCAAACAGACTGTAAAGAATCAGCGGCACGATGCTCGCGTAGAGGCCAACTTGGGGAGGCAGGCCAGCGAGCATCGCATACGCCATCGCCTGTGGAACCAGCATGATGGCAACGACAACGCCCGCGATTAGATCACCGACGAACATTTCTCGTCGATAATCTGAGAGCTTTGCCACGAGTGGCGAAATCGTTTTGATCCAACTCAGGGGATTCATGTGGCTCGCTCTTTGGGCCTCTTCATTCTGTGGTTGGTCAACCAACAGTTCTTATTTGCAGAAATGCCAATCGGCACATTCGTAGCCTTAATGTGGCAGCTTTGGTTTCAGATTTGCATAGGCAAACATGCCGATCAGAGCTCCCGCCAGAGTGAACAAAGCCATCCAGGCACCACCGCCGATCTGAGCATAAATTGGACCGGGGCAGGCACCCGTAATCGCCCACCCGGCGCCAAACATCGTTCCGCCTATGATCACGCCTTTATGAAACGGCTTGGGTATATAGACAACCGGTTCACCCTCAATCGTCTTGACGTGAAACTTTTTGATCAACAGCATGCAAATCATTGCGACGACGATTCCCACTCCGATGATCAAATACATGTTTGGTTCGTTAAACAGAAACATGTCGTGAATCCGTTTCCAGCAAACGACTTCCGATTTGGTTAACACGATTCCAAAATAGACGCCCAAGAGTAGCGACAGGGTCAGGGCAAGTTTGGATAAGTGTGGCTGTGCTACCGAGTCGTGAGCCTCGCCTTTGATGTATTCGAATTCATGATCAATTTTATCAGTCGTTGTCGCCATCGTTACATCCTTATGTCAGAGTAGCCAACTTCCTAGTCCCCACGTAACTGCCAATCCACCGACAAAGAAAAAGATGGTCGCGACCAGACTCGGCCAGTTGAGATTAGAAATTCCCGTTATCGCATGTCCCGAAGTACAACCACCTGCGTAACGAGTTCCAAAGCCAATCAGAATTCCGCCAACCAATAGCCGAATCGCACCGCCGAAGCTCATGTAGAATTCGGGAAGGAACTCGACGGGCTCGGCCGACAGGAAACGCGTCGCTACGAAACCCCCGATGACAATCCCAATCGCAAAGCAAAATGTCCACATGCCTTTGCGTTTGTTGAATTCAGAGAAATATGTCAGCTTGCTCTTTGGAGCACACATGGCACCAACCTGTTGCAGGCTGGTCGATATCCCGAACCCCTGCCCCGTAAGGATATACAAAAGTGGCACGGTTAATCCGATCAGGACTCCCGAGAACCACCAGGGCCAAGGCTGCATTATGAAATCCATGTTCTTGTAACCTTTGTGTTGTGGTTGTTGTTTGGAAAAATGGTTTTGATGACGCCCGACGTCTAGCCTGCGCTCACGGTCGCGTCAGACTCTGACGTGACGTGCAACCCTGCTGCTTTCCAAGCCTCGATACCACCGGACAAGTTGGCCACATGTTTGGCCCCAGCTCTTTGAGCGATACTGGCTGCAATGACGGAACGCCCGCCGGTGCGGCATTGAAAGACAAACGTCTTGTCTTCATCAAATTGGCCGGTATTCTGCAAGAGCTTACCAAGGAAACTATGTCGCGAGCCGGGAATGGACTCTTCGTTGCGTTCCGACTGCCCGCGAACGTCAATCAGCTGAACATCGCCAGACTCGTATCGGTCGGCAAGCTGTTGGGGTGTCAGTTGATCGACGATAACTGTGTTGAATCCCTGACGCGCAACTTCATCGGCATCAAAATACCCGCCAATATTCTCGACCCCGATTTTTCGCATTAACCGCACAACTTCAGGCAAATCGTGTGAACTGGAGATCAGGTAAACCGGGCGGTCGTAATCGATCAAGGATCCTCCCCACATCGGAATGTATTTGGGTTCGATGTTGATCGAGTCTTTCACATGACCCTCTGCAAATTTCTTAGCGACAGCCGTATCGACCACCATTTCTGTGGCGACGAGGTCGCCAAGTGTATCGATGTCCAGCTTTGCGGGCAGATCCGCGTGACCAAGCACAACGGGCCCTTCCTTGTTGACTCGCTTCATCAACGCAAAATACTTGGGGGCTTCAGGTTGCTCGGAGAGAATATAGTCCACAAACTCTTGTTCGTCCGTGTACTGTAAAGCCGGATTAAACAGTTTTTCATAGCCAACCGTGCTGGACGGGATTGCCCCCAGTCCTTTACCGCAAGCGCTGCCGGCTCCGTGCGCCGGCCAGACTTGCAAATAATCAGGCAGCTCTTTGAACCGTTGCAGTGATTTAAAGAGATCGTGAGCACCCGGCTCTGCCGTCCCGGCGATTCCAGCAGCCTCTTCAAGTAAGTCTGGTCGGCCAATTGATCCAACAAACACAAAGTCGCCCGTGAAAACGCCCATTGGCTGGTCGGCCCCACCCCCTTTGTCAGTTAACACAAAGGAAATACTTTCGGGTGTGTGACCGGGAGTGTGAAGAACTTTGAATTCCACCTTGCCAACCGAAAAGGTATCACCTTCCTTGAGCAACTGATGCTCGTAGTCGTTTACGTACGAGTACTTCCAATCCGCAGGTCCTTCATCGGAAACGAATAATTTCGCGCCGACGCGATCCGCCAGTTCACGTGCCCCTGAGACGTAGTCCGCGTGAATATGTGTTTCCGCGACACCGACGATTTTCAAGCCTTCTTTTTTAGCCGCCTTAAGGTATTGCTCAATATCGCGACCCGGATCGACGATGATCGCTTCATTCGATTTTTGGCAACCTACCAGGTAGGAAGCGTGCGCGAGAGGTTGGTCATAAAAGTACTTTAGTAGCATCGTTGATTCTCCAATCAAATGGTTCGACAATGGCCCTGAGCCGTATCGCACAAAAAACATGTAAACATTTACATTTGTCGATATTTTTTCAAAAAAAACCCGCCTCGCCTTAGCCAAAGCGGGTTTGGATACAATTCATGATATCGCGCAAATGTTGTTCCGAAATCTCGTAATACACCGTCCGTCCATCGCGCTCGCTGCGCAAGAACCCGCACCGCTGCATCAATCGCAAATGATCTGAAGTTGTCGGCTGAGTCAGTCCACATTCGTCCGCCAGATCATTAACCGAAAATCGCTTGCCCGACATCAGCAATTGCACGATCTGCAACCGACTTGGATGAGCCAGGATCTTCAGGCATTCGGAAGCCGAGGTCAAGGCTTCAAAGTCGAGTTGTTTCGTGTTTCGTTTCTTGTTCATTGCTTATTCCTTTAATTCAATATATCGTCACATTTCCATATATCAATAAGCAAATCAGGTAATTTTGCTGGTTTTCGACCAAATTGGTTTGGTGTGGCAACGCGCTGCGCGATTGGATTCGTAAAAATCATCCCGCAGTCCGCATTCTAGGCGGCAGCGGTTGGGGCGTGAGAGCGATCTGTGCGTTCAGCTTTCAGCCAGCCTTGACGTCGATACCAAGCGGCGGTTTGTTCCATTCTTTGCAGCATCGTCGGCGTCGGAGCGACCCCAACTTCCGCCTTGAGTTTTGCATTGGAACAAACCCAGGAGCCCGCCCGAGCCTCGCGTAATTTGTCCATACTCACAAACTCGGGTCTCGATCTGAGGCGACTGGTAACTTCGCTGACGGCAGCAAACATCCAAGTCAACGGCAATGGACATCTCAGGATCCGCGTTCGCTTGCGGCCGAGTGCTTGTCCGATCAACGTGCCCAGCGCGGCGAAGGTAAACGTCTCGTCACTTGACGCGAAATAGATACCCTGTGCTTCCGAGTCTTGTGCAAGCCGTTTTCCGCGATCGGCAACGCCAATCAGATCTGTCACCAAATCGTCTACGTGAATCACTGAATAGACATGATCTGCGAACCCGGGTGTAAGATGCCAGCCTAACTTGTCAATCGTTTGAAAGAGCTTGAGACCTGTGCGATCGCCATCGCCAAGCACGATTGGCGGACGGACGATCGAAATTGACAACTGGCCAGCATATTCCATCGCGATAAGCTCACAAGCCGCCTTGCTGCGACCGTAGAATGAAACGGGCTGCCGAGGGTCGCTTTCAACACTGGGACATGAAGTTGAACTAGTTCCGACGGCCGCCAACGACGATACGAATACTAGTGTTGGCGGACAATTTTGATTCGCACACGCTTTTAAAACGTTCCTTGTTCCGGTCGTGTTGATCCTGACGAGGTCGCGAGACCGGATCGCACAGGTTAGCGCTGCCAGATGGTACACCGTGTCGACGTTCGCAATCGCGGCGGACAGGGCGGATGGTTCTTCAACGACATCGGCGAAAACGATGGAACAATTCAATTTCTCCAGTTCGGAGAGATTTGAAGACTTCCTGGCAAGGCAAGTTACATCATCACCTCGGGAAATGAGCCGCCTTACCAGACGCGAGCCGATGAAACCGGTAGCACCCGTAACCAGAACTTTTTGACCAGACATGATCAAACTCCATACTTTTACGACAGTCTTTCCAGTCGACCCTATTACAACTCTCTTCAGTAAGTCGAGTCAATTGCATTTTGTGCGCCATGTACAAGAAAACAACATTTTGTGCGAATCCGCTCATCTGAAGGAGAGATCGTTCATAATTGGCACCGAATTTGCAATTACTGTTCGAACCGATCGCGCGTAATCAAAGGAGAAGTTATGCCCCAAATTCTCTATGCCGCAGATTTTTCGCTTCACGATGAGGATACGTTTAGAGAAGCGTGTAAATTTGCGGAGGCCTGGAAGGCAAAGCTGCTGATCACCCACGTCGACGACACGCCGTTATTGGCCTTAAGAGAAGAATTACCCAAAAAAGTCGATCCCAATCAGAAGTTGTATGACATTTTCCCGGAAGATCTGGCGATTGATTATGAGTATATTCCGCGGGCGGGCGACCCTGCAAAAGTCATCCTCGACATCGAACGAGAAAGAGACGTAGATTTGATCGTGTTGGGAACACACGGTCGAAAGGGAATCAAGCGAGTATTTGCTGGAAGCGTGGCAGAAGAAGTAATTCGTTCAGCAAAATGCCCAGTTTTGACGCTGCTGCAAACCGATCCCAGACTCAAGTTTCGCATGCCGCCCGTCAAAGCGAAAATCCTCGTTCCCACCGACTATTCGGTCCATAGCTATGCGGCTCTTGATTTCGCATCGTCGCTCGCTAGAGTGCTCAGTGCCGGCATCACAATTCTCACTGTCGACGATTCGACCAGCAAACAAACCGCTGAGCAAGACTCAGAAGACGTTGAGCATCAAGCCAAACTCTGGGAACATTTGCAGAAATTTAAACCTACCGAACCGCATGTCGATTTTGGCCACAAGTTGCTGAGTGGTCCAGCTGCGAAACAAATCATCGATTACGCCAAACAAGAAAATTATGACTATGTTGTGCTTGGCACACACGGTCGAACCGGTGTTGGAAGGGTCCTTCTGGGGAGCGTCGCGGAGCAAGTCGTTCGAAATGTGGACTGCCCGGTAATTACTGTAAAACCAAGTAACAAACTGAACTCGGTCTTTCATTATCAGCACAAAGCGACGCCTTCCTAACTCAAGCGGTCGAGGCTGATTCCGTTGCCACCACCGAGATCTTGCAAAAGATAGACGTTAATTGTTTACCGTACCTAGTCACCTCGGTTGGCCGGCGAATTGAAGTCAACGTCCAAACCTACCCGGCGCGCCAAATCGCACACCGAAATAGCACAACACGCACGTCTAAAACACGCAATTTCTCGCAATTGGAATAGTTGTCCCAATTGAAACCATCATTGGGTCTGGTTCCCCGAGTTTTCAGTTTTCTTTCTGTATCGGCATGTCCATTGCAATGAATTCCCGCATGGATCCTAAGCTTGAATATTCGCACGATCCGATCGAAATTGCCCGTCGAGTCGAAGATAAAAAGTACCATAACTATTTGAGGGATTTCGTTTATGGAGCCATCGACGGGACGGTGACTAAGTTTGCCGTCGTTTCCAGTGTTGCCGGCGCACCACTGGTACCGCTCGGGACCGGAAACACTCTCGATCGGCGGAATTGCCGCCGTGATGGCTTATATTGTTGGTCTATTGCTCAAGGGCCTTGTTCAAGGATAATTCACGGGACGAAATTTAGTTATCAAGGTTAAGGAAAAACATGTTTACAAAACTTATTACCTGCATAGTTCTCGTTGCGACCAGTGCTGGAGCTGTCATTTTTGGATTTCAAGAAGAACGACGCCAAATTCAAAAGGACACGTCGCCATTCATGAAGCGGAAACTGGACGATTCGCGCGACATCGTCTCCGGGCTCGCTACGGAAAACTATAGCTTGATCAGCAAAAGTGCGCAGGATTTGATGTTACTCAGTCACGAAGCAGATTGGAACGTACTTCAAACCGATAGTTACCTCCGCATGAGCAGTGATTTTCGCAGTAGCGCGCAACGCTTGCGCGACAGTGCACACAAGAAAAATCTCGATGGTGCTACGCTTTCGTTTTTCGAGGTAACATTGAGTTGTGTTCGTTGCCACAAATATGTCCGTCAGAATCGCGAACTTAAAAAGAAATAGCTTTTCGGTACAAATACTGCTTTAACCTGCTGCAAAACCAGGAGCAATTAATGAATCGCCATCAAAAGGTTCTATGCCCCGTCGACCTGTCGGCAAACAGCATGGCCGCCGTCGGCCTCGCGACGATGATTGCAAAACAAAACAATTCCGGGCTGGTCTTTTTGTACGTCGCCCCACAATGGCTTCCAGAAGAAGCAATGTTCGGAAGCGACTACGTGCGCGACACGGTTGAGGAAGATAAAAGCCAATTCTTGAAGATCCGTCCAACCGACGCTGCCGTCGAATTTGAACACATTTTTGTGAACGGAAACCCCGGGCCTGAAATCGTTCGCGCCTCTAAATCGTGCGATACGGTAGTGATGAGCACGCATGGGAAAGCCGGAATCATGCGGTTTTTGATGGGCAGTGTCGCCCAGTATGTGATGAGGCATTCTGCTTGTTCGCTCGTGATGGTGAAAAACTTGAAAATTGAACAACCAGCTGCAGATGACGATCGTCAAAAACAGACATTTGTGACAGACATCATGCGACACGTTCGTCCGATTCGCGGTTTTGACAAGATCGAAAAAGTAATAACGGAACTGGAACGAGCTAATGAATCGGGAGCTCCTGTTTCGGATACATCGGGGTGTTGTATCGGAATCCTGACGAAGACAGATATCGCCAAATATTTGAGTCTCCAGGAACGATATAAAAACCGAGATGAAACGGTCATCGATGAGATGTTTGAAACGGACGAGTTCGGCCAGAGGCGAGCCTCCAATTTCGACTTTGATCAGGTGCATCGACATATGACTTCACCTGTTGTAACGATTTCAAATAACGAATCGTGTCAGAAAGCGCGAGAGCTGTTTGAAAATAATAAGAACATTCATCACCTGGTCGTTGTCGACGATGGAAACCATCCGATTGGAATTGTTGAAACTCAGGATGTAAACGAGTGCAAAGACTTGCCGTCGGGTGCGTGATCATTCGCGTTCGTCTCGCAGGACCTGGATGCCATCTGGCTCGTCGGATAACGTACCTTGTGGGAATGTTTCACTGCGGTAAGATTCCTGTTTCGATGAAAACTGACAATGGCACGCCTTTTTGCCTTGCGTGCAGTTAGGACAACCACACCCAATCTAAAAAAGGGAAACGCAAATGCCTATCTTCACAAAACAGCCGATCATCGTGCCGTGGGATTTCTCCGACAGTTCGAAAGATGCTTTGACAAAAGCAATCGAATTGGCCGAGTCAGTCGATCAAATCGAAGTCGTGCACGTGACGCCGTATCCGTCTGCGGTCGAACCCAGCGTCGTTTGGGGCACGTATTCGGAGGACAAAATCGCGGAGAATTTGACCAAGAGTTTTTTTGACGAAGATACGGAAAACCGGTTCACTGGAATCAAATTTACAGCCCTGTTCGGCGATCCTGGCGGCGGAGTCGTCGAGCGAGCCAAAGAATGCAACGCCGGCTTAATCGTGATTTCGTCGCATGGCCGTACGGGCATTCCTAGGTTCCTGCTGGGATCGGTCGCTGAGCGGGTTGTGCGTTTGGCGCCGTGTCCCGTACTCGTCCTTCGAGTTGATAGTGACTAAACATAAACTTTTTGAATGAGCGATTTCCAGATTTTTCGAATCTCAGTCAATTTGGTTTCGTTCATTTTGCAAACTAATGGAGTCAACGCGATGCTTGAAATGAAAACGCCATTGATCGCGGAGTTTCTAAAAGATCATCAACAGTTTTCACGACTGCTTTATGAAATCTCGAAGCTGTTGAGCGCTGGAGATATTGAAAAGGCTCGTGAACGGGCATTGGAACTGGATGCGGTCGCTGGTCCGCATATTGCCTACGAGGAAGCCGAACTCTATACGCGACTCGCCAATTTTGGAGAAGCCTCGGTTACCGAAGCCGATCTGGTCGGTGAACACAATAACATTCTCAATTCCTTACGGATGTTGATTGAAAAAACTTCACCCACTGATGCGGAGTTGGAATCCATCAAATCCGGATTTCGTTTGGCACTTGCTCACGCCGAGCATTGCGGGTCTCTGATCAGCCTGATGTCTCGGCTGAACGAGCAAGAACAGACGAATTCGCTGGCCACGCTTCTTGGTTTGCGAAAAGTTGGCAAAAAATGGACTGAATCGTAATGTGCCGACTTTATGGTTTTATCTCCAACGAAGCTACGAAAGTCGACTGCAGTCTGGTTTTTTCGCAAAATGCTTTGATGCAACAAAGCCGAGTGGATGAATCTGGACGCGATCATACCGATGGCTGGGGGATCGTAACCTATTCGGATGGCTGGCCCGAAATTCAAAAGAAGACGACGGCGGCTTACGACGACTTGCTGTTTAGTTCAACTGCGGAAAAGGTCTACTCCACGGCAATTATTGCGCACGTCAGAAGGGCGACGGTCGGTCGAAACTCGATTTACAACACGCATCCGTTTATTAGTGGACGGTGGGCGTTTGCACATAATGGCACGCTTTCCGGGTTTGATACGATCGGTTCAGAACTTGAACTGGAAACAAGTCCGGACCTTCAATCTCAGCGAAAAGGCGAAACAGACAGTGAGCAATATTTCCTGTGGCTGTTAAGTCACATGCAGGAACACGGCATCGAGGAAATTGGTAAAGACAACACGAACGGATTGGTCGAAATTCTTGAGGAATCGGTGACGCAACTAGCCGATCGTTGCCAATCGGCCGCTCCAGACAAAATCCCGCGGCTGAACTTTTTGTTAACCGACGGGACGACCTTGGTCGCTTGTCGCTGGAACCATACATTGTACATGATTCAGCGCCAGGGCATTTACGACTGCGAAATCTGCGGCATCCCCCACATCCACCATAACGAAACGGTCGAACACCGTGCGGTCGCAGTTTCTTCCGAACCGGTAACCCACGAACCATGGGTAGAGGTTGCAAATCAGAGTGTTGTACTGCTCAATTTGCCCGATTGAATAAGTACTGGGAACTAAGTACTGGGTACTGGATACTGAGTACTGATGAGACGTCGCCAGCAAAAACACTTTAGCCAATGAATCGTTAACCAAACAAACCGCTTCGACTAACCTGCGAATCTTCCTTATCCAGTCTTTTTGCGTCGATTTTTAGTTTCAGGTCGACGATCAAGGGGAGATGATCTGAAGCAACTTTCGCCATACGGCTGTCGATTACTCGGGTGCTTTTGGCCTGCAATTCGTTCGTCACAAATATGTGATCCACGCGAGTCACCGGAAACGGGCTGAAATAAGTTGACCTGGTGGGATTTTGGTCAAACGATTCAACATCAAACAGCTTCTTTGCAAATGCCTTGCAGGTCGGCGAATTGGGTCGCGCGTTGAAATCGCCACACAGCACAACTGGCCCCAACAGCGACGCAGGTTGGACCCATTCTTCCAACAGCTCTTTTGCTTGAATCAACTGCTCTTTGGGATAGATGCTCAAATGCGTGTTGATGATCTGAACCGAGATCCGCTCGTCAATGTCGATTTCCGCCCACAATGCACTCCTTCTCGAACGATCGGCTTTGTGATGATGAAGTCCTTTGGTTTCAATGACTCGCATGGGAAACCTGGTCAAAATCGCGTTTCCAAATTGCTCCTCTTCCAGGTGCCAAGCCGGATGAAACTCGTAATTCATCTCCAGATACTTGGCGATTGCGTGCGCTTGATCCTGATTACCGGATCTCTGCCGGAACACATCAAGTTCCTGAAGGCAAATGACGTTAGCTCCTGATTGGGCGATCACTCGGGCGATCCGGTTCGGCGACAGTTCACCATCCATTCCAACACACGCATGAACGTTGTACGTCACAATTCGTATGCGATTTTCCCGCGAGCCCGGATTAAATACAGGCCTTTTTCGCCTGGGTTCGCGTTTGAGAAAGCGTAAAGCGGCCAATCGCAAATCATTGGGTCGCAAATATCGTTTTTTATTGGTCAGCGACGCATCTGGCGGTAACAATGCGAACCCCCGAGTCTCCTCAATGCCTGGACCGGCATGCGCACCGTTTTGCAACACGAAACTTGTCGAGTGACTTTTGTTTTTCCAGCCAACCAACACAAGGTCGCCCGAATCAGGGTGATGAACCAGTCGAATCAGGTCTTCATTGACATCTTCCAAGAACGGATGATCCGCACCAAAAACGAGAACGGCGTCCTGGGGCAGTATATATGAACCTTCGGCAGTTGTGACTTTCGCCTGGTTGTCTTCCTTCGCCTGAATCACCATCGGGACATGAGATTCCTGGACAAGTCGATTTGCCAATTCGTCGCAACGCTGCTTGATTTTCGCTGATAACAAGTAAACGAATCCGAGGGGCCCCGAGGTGACGGTTTGAACGTTGGAAGACCGGGCTTGAATATCGTGGTCTTGCTCGCCAAACAACATCGACACCAACCAGCCAATACCCAACCAGTCAGCTCGAGTTGGCAAATGCTCAACTTTCTGCTTCTGGACGGGCGTTGATTCAATCAAGCAACCGTCAACCATCTCGGCAACGACTTCTTGAATTAACTTGCCATGCTCCAACTGGTATGGCTGAGTTGTCTCTTGACCATGGTCGGAAAAAACCCACAAATCGTACTCGCGCCCAGCACCACGATGAGCCGATTTCCAGATCCGCCGAATCGCATTATCGATACCACGCAGAGTCCAGTGTGCAAACCTGGACTCTGGGCCGCGGCGATGTGCCTGCTCGTCGTATCCCAGAAGGTTCAAATGAATGATCGGCAGTCCGCGCGCCGAATCAAAACTAGCGCCCACGGTGACTAGTTCGCGAAGCAGGACGACGACCACCACGCGAGCCGGAATCATGATCAGTTCTTGCCAGAATTGTCGCCCTGACACGATGCCTCGAAAGAAGTCAAACGTGGCCAGGAAAAATTCGAAGATCATCAGACCCAGCACACGAAAAAACATCCAGACGTTTAACACCACGACCAGTAAAATCTTGAACGGGTTTACCGTCCTCAGGAATTCGCTCCAGCCGAAACTGGTCGCACAAAAATGAACTTCGTCCGATCCACCGCTATAGATGTTGCAATAAGAACTGCCGCCCTTCAATAAACCATGGTTGTTCTTCTGCATGTCTGTTTCGACCTCATGGGCAATTTCATTGGCGAACATTCGTACCAAGCGACCGGTTCGATGATCACGAAAACCAAATGCAGGCACCACCGTTCGTACTCCATAATAGAGTTCGCCTTGCACGCTTGGCGTCGCAGCCGGTAACCCCGAATAGAAGTTGTGATTTGAGTATTTCTCCTTTTCCATCAGCGATTTCAAGAATGGCATTCGATCATTTTCAAGCGCTATTTCCAGCTGCTTTTTGGATAGACCGTCGATCTGCACCATGATTAGCCCGGAATCGGAGGGTTTGTTTTGAGCCCGAGGAAGTCCTAAAAGCCATACCGCCCATTCAATTCTGGATAGACGCCGGCGGACTTGTTTCCATTTGCGCGTGAACGTAGTAACTCGGATCGGATCTTTCATAATCAACTAGCCGTTAGCCCCAAGCGAGACGGTGCATGGTTGGCCCGTCGGGCCTTACCTTTGATTCTACAGAAGCAAACCCTGCGCCGTGAACGTATACGTGAGTTTGTAGTTTGGAACAAAGTTTGCATATTCTCGTTAACGCCGCGATGGATTCGCCAATTTCGAGTGAGCCAAATTAAATGATCGTGCGGTTTCGCACAGTTGTACAATACAATGGCTGGCAAACGCGCAATTCTGCTTCGCATAGGAAGCCGACGATATGATTAATCGACTGCTCTTCAATTCAACACATAACCTCGCAAAAGAAGTCGCCCAGGAATTGAAAAAACAAGCGAAAAAAATCGTTTTCGCCGAAAGTTGCACGGCAGGATTGGTAGCCGCTCAACTTGCCCAGTTTTCAGGGATTTCCAAGTGGTTGTGCGGATCAGCCGTCACTTATCAAGAATCGTTAAAAACGGACTGGCTGGAGCTTGATTCGAACCTCATCCAAAAACACACTTCGGTCAGCCCTCAAGTGACCAAACAGATGGCCGAATCCGTCCTGAGACTTACACCATCAGCCGATTTTTCGGTTGCGGTTACGGGGCACCTTGAATCCGACGCTACGGAACAAGGGCCACTTGCATTCGTCTCGGTTGGCTATCGAAAACACGAATCAATTCTGAGTACAAAACCCGTTCGCTACCTCTTAGAGGCAGACACACGATGTGATCGGCAGTGGGAGGCTGCCCGAGCGACTCTTAACGCTGCTATCGAATATTTGCGATTTCGACCCTCAGTTGATCCGGATGAAATGGATTGGACCCAGCTTTACGTCGAGCCAACCAAAATTCATTGGGGACACTGGATTTGACTTAACCTGGAGACTGGAATGAATTTTCTCTTGAAACTTTCCGCTGTAAGCTGCTTCATTGTGGCCTCAATTACCTTGTTGCCTTCGCAACCTTCAACGCAAACTCAAGACGACGAAAAGCTTGTCTTGCCAGCGCGAGATCCCGACCGAGTCTCGCGTCGCGACTTCATGCGCACCAAATTGATGTACACGCAAAATATCCTCGAAGGATTAACGACAGGCGACCTCGACGGCGTCGAGGAAGCGATCAAGGAAATCCAACGGGTTACCCAAGCCGAACAATGGATCGAGATCGACAATGAACAATATCGTAAACTCTCCGGAGAATTCAAAGTTTCGACCAAGCGCTTGATGGCCGCAGCAAAAACCAGGAATATCGATGCAATTGCCTTGCGTTATTACAACCTGGCCACAAATTGCATTGACTGTCACAAACACGTTCGAAATGCGGGCTACGAATTCTGAATCAGCGCACACGTTCGATTGGCGTTGCACAATTTGGCAGCCGCCGTGCGGCGTAATGCCTTCGCCCGAGACTTTCGTCCCAGGAAATCTTAGCTGACGAGACCTGATTCTTAGGATTGAGTCAGGCATTACTTTTCTGATCCGCGTCGTTTGTTTTGAACATGTGGTAACTGAGAAAACTGAATCTCAGTCATCTCTGTTGCCTCCTGTTCCAACAAGCAGCCAACACGCTGTTGAAGTTCCGGACGGCAGTGATTCTTGACCAGAATCATGGGTCCGCGGTTGACGCGATAACAACCGCAGTTTTCGTCTGTGTCACCGGGGCTAGCGGGCCAGTGTATATCGACTGATCTTCGATAATCCAGGACTGATCTTGAATCCGGATCGCGAGCTTTGGTAAAAGCTATCCAATTATCGAACGATTTTATTGGGAGTTGTGGCGTGAACATGGATGTTACAGCCGATAAACAGACAAAACAAAAACCAAAAATGTCGCGTTGGAAACGCATTCTCGGGCGTTTTGGCTTACTTGCGGCTTCGCTAATCTTCACTGCCGGACTTCTGGAAGTTGGGACACGGATTTTCTCGACCGAAATCGTTCCGATCGTTATGAAAGATCCGGATGTGGGAATACGCTATTTGCGTAGCTTTGATGGCGAAATTTACGTTGCAGAATCAAGGCAGACTGTTTCCATTCGGACAACCCGAGATGGATTTCGCGGACCGGATCGACCACTCGAGAAAGCCCCGGGCGTGCGGAGGGTCGCGGTCCTTGGAGATTCCATGATCGCCGCCATTGGAGTCCAGGAACGTGACACGCTCTGTTTTCAATTAGAACAGCAGCTAAACAAATCACATCCCGATCACACCTGGGAAGTTCTTAACTTTGGCGTCGACGCTTCCAGCCCGGGTCAAGAACTGGTGTTATATCGAAAGATCGTGGCGGCCTATCAACCGGATCTTGTGATTTGTGCTTTTTTCGCGGGAAACGATTTGGCCGACAATAGTCGTCGACTGAGTAGTCACAATCGAATTTATTTGGATTTGGATCATGAAAATAACCTTTATCAGTTGCCACGTTCGGCGAATCGGGCTTTGGCGTCACAATGGTTGAACAGAAACAGCCGATTTTATTTGTGGCAGAAACATGCTCAGCGAAAGATTGCGGAAGGGCTGAGGCACCAGCAGGGACGAATTCGAACCAGGGATTGGACTCACTGCTCAGAAGAAACTGAAGATCTGGCCCACGCCTGGAAACTGTCAGGGAGAATCCTCGAACAAATGCGTGACGAGGTCACTGCAGACGGCGCAAGTTTCGCTGTGATGCTGCTGCCGTCGGGTCTGCAAGTTTACAAGGACTATTTTGACGAGCACTTTAGTGTGCTCAGCGAGGAACAGCGCAAGACATTTGAACAAGATTACCAGGATCGACGGCTGCGTGGGCTGTGCGAAGAATCAGGCATTGTCTTTTGCTCGATGTTGGAGCAGTTTCGCGCAGCAGCACCAGGAGCTTCCACAAAGCTGGAAAAAGAGTGGCTCTTTTTCGACGGCAAGTATCACTTCAACGAAAAGGGCAATGCGCTGGCGGCTCGTGTGCTTCATCAGTTCCTTACCGAAGGCACGCCGGAACAAACGGCAACTCGACCCATCATTGAATTGTTGCGTTAGTATTTTCCAGCCCCTGATTGTTAGCGCGACGAATTTTCACGTCACCATAATTGCAGGATCTGGTGCGGCTCCGTTTATTTACACTTTGTTTTAGAGCTTATCCAATATTGATCTACAGTCTCTGTTATTCACCCTCGTGCCGCGGTTAAGGATGACACAAGTGCGAATCAATTTTGGAACAGCTCTACAGATTACAGTCGCGAAACCGTTTGGAATTTGGCCTGATTCCTCGGAGCAGACTTGACGGAACGATTCATCCTGAAGAAAGTGGAGCGAGTTGAAGGATCTCGCTTTGAGAGTGCTTGCCTCGCGAGATCGTTTTTTGCCGAGGCGAACGAAGGCGCCCGCATGATGACCGGCCAACGACAAGCTCTCGCACCCTAAATGCAAAAGAAACACAAAGTCCAGAGCTACACAATATCTGCAACGGCTTTGACCACATCAAACGTGGACACGATGCCGATGAGTCGCCCGTTCTCGTCGACAACCGGCATATGATGAATGCGTTGCCGAGTCATCTGTTGACAAGCTTCTGTCAGGCTTTTTCCATCCTCGATGGATACTACTTCGTAGGTCATCAGCTCGCTCACGTTCCGCACATCGCAGGTCTCAAGAGAACGGTAAAGTCTCTGCATTGAAAGTGGTGTATCCAACATGCTTGACAGTTCACCGTCTTGTTCCAGAAATAACTCGGTCATGTCGGAACGCGAAAGGATCCCTACGCAGCGATGGTCCAAATCGACCACCGGAACCGTAGTTAACTGATGCTCCAGCATCATCGCCAGAGCGTCTTTGAGCGTGTCATTGACGTTTAGCGTATGCACACGATCAGACATGATTTCGTTAACCTTCATATCGGCGAACTTGTTCTGAGTTTTCATAGTGAAATCCTTTTAGATGTTAGATAACCTTAATGCTCTGATCGGGACGTGAAATCAAACTTGTTTTTGTTGCTTTTCCATGAGCCAAGTGTCGGCGAACTATTTCCTTCAGCCGGACTGGAATGACGTCGTGAAGAAGTTCGTTGACTTGCTTCATTGTACCCCCGATAGCGATTGAATCGATACCCGACAACGCTTTTAGTCGAGCCGGGTTGAACAGAATCAGTCGGCCTCTACCGGTTTTAGCGCTGTACAGTTCAGTGTTCAGTTCGCGCAAAAGTTGCGAGAATTCGAGTTGGTCGAGTCCCGCGACTTCGATTTGGCAGGTGCCATATGTATTTTCCTCGCAAATCTGCAATCGGTTCAAGAGAGTCATTGGTATGGAAGTGCCACCCCAACGCGCATTGCATTCGACGAATTCAACGCGACAGTTTTCAATGTCGTCACCGACGAGAATTAAATCAAAAGAGCATCTTCCGACGTAACCGAGTTGCTGAAATAAAATGGCGAGCAGATAGCTGCTATTGATAATTTCCTGTTCGATGCGGCTGGGTAAACGCAACGGTCGGCTACCCGCAAAAACACCCTTGTCGCCCTTGACAGATTGTTGAAACAATCCGTCGATCAGAGGATTGCCGCGTCCAAGCGGCGGGATCCAAGTCTGCACCGATGGACTCATAATCACATCAGTTTCCCACACATCAATCAACACCCGCCCCTTTTTGGGCCATCGATGACCAAGTAGCAGGTTTTTCAGGTATTCACGAACTTGCGACAAACTCTGCCCGCGTATGCGAGCCGCATCAATCAGAAAGTTTCCGTGTCCGCCGGTCCCGTAAGGGAATTTGATTCCCAATTGGACATGGGTAGAGGCCAAGCGCGCCACTTTCTTACTGAGTGTCGCAAAGTTGAAAGCGCTTTCGGTGTGTGGCACAAATTGTGGGCCGAGCAAACGTGCGGCAGCACGCGAAAATTCAATCTTGTCATTCGCCCAATGCGCCATCGCGGGAGTCGGACCGATGACTTTGATGGGTCGCCGTGTCGCCGTCTGTAACATGGCCCCAAGTTCCCAGACATGCGTTGTCGAAAGGTATGGATGAATGTAACGAAGACCCTTGTGCCGAACTGCGTGGATCAAATCATGCCGTACACGTCGATCCTGCCAACATTCAAAAGCAATCTTACACGTATCGCTTGGCTCAGTGGATGGATGCAACCAATGAACTCGACCCAGGCCCAGCGTGTATTCGCAATAGTCTGAAAATCCTTTTTCAACCTTGTTTGTTTGGGCCACAAAATCTCCATCCGTCGCTCTTAATCGAGCTCTTTGCTGCAGGATGGGCGAATCATCCGTTACGTTAATGACAGGAATCTCGCTAAAGTCCGCAAGATAGAGCGTGGGCTCATCGTCAATCATGGAATCGACAATCAAATGCCGAATCGAATCGGATGCGCGGAGTTGAGGGTGCTCATTACCAATGACAATTGCCAATTCTCCGGCTTGCTCAATTTGGCGGCCAGTTACAGTTGCGCCAAATCTGGATGGTAAGGGTAGCTTCACAACACGCTCCTTGTTTACTTTCAATCTGGCCGATGATTGGATTACTGACCAGATGAACTTTGTGTACGGTCCTTCCGAGTAACAGGCTCGCCAAGAAGATGGCCGAGAATATCGAGCGACGAAAGGATTCCGACTGGATGCCTGGCTTCGTCAAGAACGACTAAATGATGAATATGCTGTTGGCACATCATGCGTGCGGCGCGACTGAGCGGCGAATGAAGTTCCGTGGTCTGGACCTTTGTCGTCATCTGAATCGCCACTTCGTCTATCGGTCGGCGAAGTAGTTGCGATGATTGGCCACCGCCATAGTGAGCCAAATCGAACCCTTGACCACGCTTTAGATGGTTCTCCATTTCGATCCGCGTGGACTCGTATTCCACCAGGTCGTGACTGGTAATGATACCAATGCAAACATCTGAATCACTGACAACGGGTGCCGCATTGACATCATGCTGTTTAAACAGCTTCGCCACAGCCTCCAGTTTGTCCTTTGGGCCGACTGTAAAGACCACCGTGTTCATGACTTCCTCAACGGGAGTCGTACCGATTGAGCTACTCATTTGCGTTCTCCTTTGAGATCAGCAGTAAAAGTAGCAAAACGGGTACCAAATCGAACCGTTGGAAAACCTCGCTTATTAGACATGATAACGCTATAACGTGAATCGCAGGTGTGCGTTTACGCGCGCTTTGCCGATGAGCTGAGCAATACCTGCTGAGCAATACCTGCTGAGCAATACCGGCTGAGCAATACCGGCTGAGCAATACCGGCTGAGCAATACCTTGAAACGTTTCCAAAGTTGACAATTGGGGCGCTGGCCCAATGGCACTTCTTTTAGTTCCAACCTCTCCCGAACTCGGGTGAGGTCGACGTCTCAGCGTCGGGTGAGGGTTGTTGATTCCGCAAGGAATCTTTTCGTTTCCCTCTCCCGGACCCTCACGTGTCGTCGGGAGGGAAGGGTGTCGAATGCCCTAAAGAAAGTGCCATTGAGCGCTGACCTTGGCCGTCGTCGACAACTCTGGCTTCAGACATCTCCGGCGTTGAAGGGCACTCGCTATTTTTGGTGAATACTAGTCAGCACTCAATCGCATTTCTCGACTCTGCGTTCGTATCGTTCCAAGTGGCAATGCGCCTGACCAACAGGCGTGCCCAAACGCTCGGCGACTGTTTAAATGTGCGATTTATGTTGGCTTTCGGTTCAATCAATGTGCGGTTTTTGTCGTCCGCGAACTTGGTGAATCGATAATCCAATAGAATCCGCCAAAATCCGATGGGAACGGAATGTCACGGAAGCGGCGCGCTTATTGGCATGTCGTTTGCCTTATTGTTCAACCAGCGAACAAAATCAGCATTCTTGTCACGCGTACGAAGTCATGAACAATTTTGACCGGCTCAGAAGTATTGAAATGCTCTTGGTCAAGCTGCTTTGTATTGGAATCCTGTTACCGGCAATACCGGTTCAAGCCCAGGATTCAGCCGGCAGTATTTCGAAAACAAACGACGTCGTCATTGAACTCTTTTATCGAAGCGATTCCGAACAGTCGCAAAATGCCGAACGATTCATCCAACAACTTCAGCAGCGCCCGGGCATCGACGCCAGGGCGTACGATGTGCTGCAGGATCGTGAACAATTGAAACGACTTTGGAAGCTCTCAAAGCAATTCGGTTATGAAAAACCTGGTTTACCGTCCTTCTTTTTGTGCAACTTCTTCAAGGTCGGATTTCGCGACCCGGCCGAAATCGAAAGGCTGTTAACGATCAAGGCCTATATTCGGCCTGGTTGCAAACACTGCAAAGCCGGAAAGGAATTCCTCGATCAGATGGTTCGCCGCTGGCCTGCCCTTGAGGTCCAGTACTTTGATGTCATCAATGACCCTTATGCGAGGTCGGAAGTCCAAAGGCTGGCTTCCCAATATCGCGTTCAGGTTGCGTCGTTTCCGTGTATCCAAGTCGCCGGTCGGCTGATGGTAGGATTTCAAACAGCCGAGATTACCGGACGAAAAATCGAAGAATTGTTTACGGACCGTTCTGTCACGTATCCCAAAATCGAAGAATCCGATCAAAAAAAACCGCCCGACAAAATCGAATCGGGCGGAAAAGACTCGAACACGAAAACTACGTGGTCCAATCATTTCACGCCTTCAAATCTGGATTACGTCAAAATGATGGTGGGAAACGGCCTGATTCGCCAACCACCGGTCTTTTTTTTTGCTAGCCAAATCCAGTCTTCCGGCGAGCCAGAATCTCTGGGTCAGCCGAACGAATCTGGGGTGCAGCCACAAACCCAGGAACCACAGGAGCCCCAAGTTCGCGACGAATTTCTTCTTCCAGATGACGTTGAGTTGCCTGTGGAAGTGCAATTACCGGACGATGTGACCGACCCCCCATACCTCCCGGGAATCGGCGTTGAGGAAGCTGAAAAAGACGAAATCGAAGTACCGGTATTTGGGCGACTGCGCGTCAGTAGAATTGGTTTGCCTGCGTTTACCTTTCTGATTGGTTTGGTAGATGGATTCAATCCGTGCGCCATGTGGGTGCTGATTTTTCTGCTATCGGTATTGGTCAACATCAAAGAGCGTAAGAAGATCCTGATTGTCGCAGGCACTTTCGTCATCGTCAGCGGCCTGGCTTATTTCGTTTTCATGGCCGCCTGGTTCAACGTTTTTCAACTGATTGGACTATTGCGACCGGTTCAAATTGGGTTGGGAGTTGTCGCGCTCATTGTCGGTGCGGTTAACGTAAAAGACTTTTTCGCCTTTCACAAAGGCATCACCTTCTCGATCCCGGAATCGGCGAAACCAGGTATCTACCGCCGCGTCCGGAAAATCGTCACCGCTAATCATCTGACCTCCGCACTGGTGGCGGCCATCGTGTTGGCGGTCGCCGTCAACATCGTCGAATTGCTTTGCACGGCTGGCCTGCCGGCGCTTTACACAGAAGTTTTGACAATGCAGAAGTTGCCGACTTGGGCCAATTACTCTTATCTGGCCCTCTACATCGTGGCGTACATGCTGGATGACGCGATTCTCGTGGCCGTTGTCGTGACCACGTTGTCCCATCGCCGGTTGCAGGAAAGTGAAGGTCGATGGCTCAAGCTATTGAGCGGAGTCGTCATCTTGTTACTCGGTGCGATCATGATTTTCAACCCAGACATACTGCTTTAACAGACGCTGGCATCAGTCGTCGACGGCCGGCAACGAGCAAACGTTGTAATTGCCGAAACTGTAGCCACTTTTCTGGAAGCAACGCAAAATCAGTTTGCACAGTCGAATTAGTGTTCTGTCAGTGTTGAATCTTAGGGTAGAAGTGGACGAGGCCAACCCCACAAACTAAACCTGACAAACCACTAGGCGCGTTTGCGATGTTCCGACAAAGCACAACCGCGACTTTGTTCCTGCCTACGGGAGAATCCCCGGTTAGGACAACGCGATTTTTCGAGACACGTCGCGCAAGAACGCTCGTCCTTGAACGATCTTGGCCATGATTTCTCTAATCGTACCTTTACCGGCAAGTTCCAAAATAATCGCCCCGCCGAAACCACTTCGATCGACCTGCTCTAAAAGCGACCGCCATCGAATCCTGCCTTCGCCGGGCGGCGCGTGGTCGTCGTGGGAACCGTGATTGTCGCTGGCGTGAATCATCCACAAATGACCTGCGAGTTTGTGAATTACCGATTCTATTTCTCCCGAAAGAAATGCGTGTCCCGTATCAAGACAAATCCCAACGTCCGTCGCTTGCATGGCTCCCAACATCCACATCAGATCGCGGGTATGGCCAAATGAAAGGTGAGGCAACATATTTTCCAGCACGATCGCCATGCCCAAGTCGCGACAATTCGTGGAAATCTGATTCAGCGCGTCGGCAGCATTAAACATTCTTTGTAGTCGCGTGTCGATCAAACCGAACTCCTTTTCCGGACCGGGATGAATCACGAAATACCGAACTCCCAAGGTTGCCGCGGCACGAACCGCAAGAGAGATTTCCTCGATCGCTTGTTGTTTTTTGCCACTATCAAGCGACATAATGTCGATATGATCTGCGAACGGCGCATGAAACGAGTACGGTTCAAGCCCCGATTCACGAATCGCCTCAGCCGCCTTTTTCACCAACTCCGTATCGTGATAATCCAAATGAGCCGGGTGCGAACAAACCTCAATCAAATGAAATCCTGCACTGCTAATCGTATCCAGGCAATCAAATATTGGCGTTTCATAAAAACAGCCTGTCGACATACCCACTGCCCAATCATTCATTTTGTTCCACTTCCCAGTGATGCCTCATTCATTTTGCCAACCAATTTTTCCCGTAAATGAACCAGATTAAATTCACAGTGCTCCACCGGGCAATAGTGTTTTTCCTGAGTCGACTTACAGTTAAAGTCGATTAGCTCGTCGCTGCCGGTGACAATTGCCCCAGCGAACATCCGCACGTAAAAATCAGCTCGTGAAGCAGCGTCATACACGACCCAACGATCCCCCCATTCGCAATCTCGTTCGTACCTGGATCGAATCAAGCCCGCAATCTGCCGGGGACTCCAGTCGTGCGACATTAATGTTCTCACGACATGCTGGATAATGCCCGGTTTCAACAACAAATCATTTGGCTGCTGCAAGGGTTGCGTGACGCAAGGGGGGAAATTCTCCACGTAAAGGCGATCATAGGTCTCCGGCCACCGTTCTGGCGGTTCGTGGTGTTCTTCGTAAAACCTCTGATGAAACTTGGCGAGTGGCGAAGCCAGGTAGTCTTCGATCAGCTTCAACATTGGATCCGAAAAATCAGGAATCGACGTGGAAGCTCGTGCGGCCAGAGCCATGACCTTTGTAGAATCGCGCATTACTTCGAGCGCGTCAGCCATTTCGATTTCAAACAACGGCACAGGAAACATCGGTGGCATGGCATCGACTAACGGGTCACCTAGTTGATACCGCTTTTGACCAGGCTTCAAATAAACGCTGAAGGGCATCCGAATTCCGCGCGAATCCAACGGATCGCCATATTCAGAAACATCCAACGCAATGACTTCTCGTTGCGGCAAATCCTTTTTGTTTCCAGGCCCGGTTTCTACCGCCGTAAGGGCAATTGGAATTTCAGTAACGGATTGGCACGCCTGCTTGATTTGTTCGGCAACGTATTGCATCACCATCCCAAGTCCCGAAAACGCCGCACCGAGTTCCAATCCAACACAGTTTCCGTTTGGCTCGCTGGGACTTTGATAGCGGACTTCCAACGACTGCGTTAGATGCCCCAGTCCTGCCAGTTTCCCAAACGCTTCCGATGCCTGGTCAAGTTTCCATGCGAAGTGATGGCCTTGCCCGCTGATCCAGTGAAACGGTGCGATGCCGCTTTTGAGCAACCAGCTCTGCACCGCCGATGCGACGGGCCGCTGATACTCGTAACAGATTTTTGGCTGAACGAACGGTAACGCCGGTTGATCGAAGTTTACATAGTCGACATCGAGATCAACAATTAGTGATTGGCGATCCCATAACGATCGTCCAATTTCGCACTTGGCTCGCAGGCAATCCCACAGCTCACTGGAAGGACGAGGATGATGTTCGACGTCTGCATTTTCGTCATCTCCGGTGATGAACTCCGCCGTAACCGATTCGAGACTGGGCCCACCAGCGAACTCCAACAGGCGCGAACGAACGTTCGGGTCGTTGTAATACTGAGCCAGCATTTCGCTGATTTGAACGGGGTTCATTGGCTGACCTTCCTGGCGTATTGCAATTCTTCCGTTGTTAACGGATCGTGTGTTTGCATCTGCAATTTCAGAACGTCAATCGTCGCTTCGGATGGATCAAATTCTCGTTGCTGAATCCGGCGGCAAAGCTCTTCGAAAGGCGCGTCGCAGGCGATAATCTCAAATTCAACCTCGAATTCCCTGGCCAGCATCTCGAACCAGGCTCTGCGGTGCTTTTTCAGAAACGTCGCATCAACAACGACCGGCAACCCCGCTTTGAGCGTTGAACTCGCCAGTTCCAAGAGCTGCGAGTAGACCCAGTCGTCCATTTCGGGTGAATACTCGTCAACAATCTTGAAGGATTTTGAGAGCCGATGACGTTCAACGTCGGATCGAATTCGCACGCCACCCTCCGAGTCGATGACCTGCATCGCTAACATCGACTTACCGCTGCCGGAAAATCCATGGGTGATGAAAAGTTTCGGTTTCAACTCAAAAGCAAAATAAGATGCCGCAGCCAGATACTTGTCCCACGTCCCCTCGAGTTTATCGATATTGAGCTCGTCCCCCGAGTCTTTTTCATGGACCTTTTTTTCGTCGGGATGATTCTTCGGATTTAGCCAGGTAACTTTGGCGCGAACCATCGCCCTGTAAACGAGATAGAACCTCAACACATCGATATCGCGATATTCGCCCGTCGCCTCAAGGTACGAATTCAAAAGTCGCCAACCTAAGTCGGCGCGACCGCGTGCCACAAAGTCCATGACGGGAAACGCGATCTCGCTAAGTCCGTCTATCCATTGAAATTCTTCATTAAACTCAATTCCGTCAAATGCGATCAACCGCCCATTAAGTTGTATCACGTTTTTCAAATGCATATCGCCGTGGCAGCGACGGACCAATCCGGCGTTCAGTCGCCTCTGAAACTCAGGTTCGAGTTTTTTGAATTGATCGCTGGTCCAACGCTCCAGTTGATCTAACTTCGTCGTTCTCACGTCGTCTTGAAAGGCCTCGCGCAAATTGGAAAAGTTTTCCAACGCATCGGCTTCAATGCGCTCAGACTGGACGCAATAAATCGTCGGGATTGCTGATTCAATCGATTCGTGAAAGTCAGCGATATACTTGCCGAATTGCTCCACAACCTCGGCGGACAGCTCCGGACTCTGGAGTCGCGCTGCGACAATCGCTTCTTGTGGAAACTGCCGCATTTTGACTGCGTATTCAATCGGCTCACCTTGGTGACGATTGTCTGATGTCTCGAGTGATTCGTTTCCCACCATCAACTTTCCATCTACTTCCCGGATAGGAACAACATCCAGGTACAAATTCGGAGCAAATCGGCGATTCAACTCAACTTCCTTGTGACAAAACTCCTTTCTCGCTCCGAGTGTTGAGTAGTCGACAAAGTCAAAAATGACGGGCTTTTTAATTTTATATGCGAACGGACCAGTGAGAATAACCCACGAAATATGCGTTTCGAGGATTTCCAAGGCGGTTACCTCGTGTGGAAACGCTTCTGAATAAATCAAGCGCTCGACGGCAAAGTCTGGACCTTCGGAATCGGTTAACATCGGCGTTCCTTTTTGCCTCATTTGCGACACTTTTTATACTTGCAACTTTGATGCCGACGGCTAGAGAATTTGCAAACAAGGATTGTGCGCGATTATTAGGCAGGTCTAAGAGCGATACCGCACGCCAACTGCCATTTGCCTCGACGCAATTCATAACTGCACACTTATGGCTGTTTAATTCGCGACGAATTTATTTGCATTCTCGCGGCATCGCTCCTTAAAATCGGAGTGAACGAAAAGTGATCTGAGTCGTCACGACACCGATTGATTGTGTCAAAGACCACCGAAAGCCAGATTACTTTATCGTTAGCAGACAGCCCAGCAGCTCGTGGAATACTAAACGAGTCCTCGCAAGACAAAATGATTCGAAAGCCCGCTTACGAGCCGGTAAGTAATCTTGAGGAACTGTGCGAAGCGAACCGTTTACTTTTCCGACCCGTTGATTGGGCTGTTTTTGTGCGCCTCTCAGTTCGCTAAAGTTAGCTACTTGGCTACTCCTGATCTGTTTCAAATACAGAACGACGCGTCGCCACCGGTAACTTAAAATCGGAATTTTTGTCTTTGAATTCATCCAACCTGGACAACCGGAAGATGTCATCCTTCGCAAAAACGATGTAAACATCCTTGTCCGTGATCGGAAAGGCTGACCCATCACTGAAAATCGCCCGAGCAAAAGCGGGTTCGCCATTTTCGTCAAAAACGAGCGAGATTCGACTGACGGGCCGACCGTCAAAGTCCAACATGGAAATGAAATCCGATTGCCGGACCATCCAACCGGTTCCAAGCGACTGAATTTGGTAATTTTCGCCGGTTAACGTCAACAATCGCGTGGTGCCTTTAGCCGGATCTCCAAAAAACAGGGCAGCACGATTTACCCAACAAGCAAAAAACGGCACCTTGTGGTGCCATCGAAAATCTAGCGTGTGTCCTTGCCACGAAATCCTGGATTCTTGTGACTCAACTTCCGAAATCGAATAATTATCGGTAAAGGATCGTTTGCGGGGGTTGTCGGTCATCTGTCGAAATTGAAAGATTGCGTCCTTGGAAAGTCGACTGGTGTAATTATTTGTGGAAACCAAATCGACCGGTTCAATCTTCAGGTCATCCAATATCCTAAAGAGTTGAGTTTCTTCGGGCTGTTCCGAATCGGGCGTCCATGGCTTCCCCCAAAATCTGGCGACCGAACCAGTTACGAAATCGAATTGTGCGGGCTCGTATTCGGACCCAATTTGTTTAAGTACCATTTCTGATTCGAGGTCCAGGTAACTCAACTGCCGTCGATATTTTGTCGGTCGTTTTTGGACGACTTTGGCAGTGATGCACAGAAATCCGTTTTTCCAGGCAGCGCATGTAGCACTCTGGTTTGTCAAACCGTTAACCTCGTGCTCTTCCCATTTTGCAAGGTCAATTACTTTCGTGGCGTCCCGATTTCCGCGTGAGTACGTTTCCCGGCCAACAACCGTCAGATATTTGGAATTAGAACTCCAAGCGACGCATCTTAATGACTCGAAATTTCCAATTGAAAGGAGTTTTTCCGGGTTTCTCAAATCAACGACGCGCAGATTTCTTGCGGCGGACAGGCCGTAAAACCTATTCCCGGATGATTTTCCCCAAGCTAACACGAATTCTCCACTTGGGCTGACTCGCGGTCGCAATTTGGCGTTAATTTGGTTGGGGTAGGTATTCCGTTGCCTCCAATCGGAACTCTTAAATTTTGTGCGTTCCAACCTTCCGTCTGACGAAAGAACGATTGCTTCGTAAGATCTCAGCCCGCTTTCATCGCTTCTCGTTTGATCCGACGTACCAACGATGACGATGTTGCCATTTTCCGCCATTGATACATAAGTCGTCTCGAAAAGATCAGCTTCAGATTCGATACCGGCAATATTTCCAACCGTGGTTTGTTCCTTGAATTCGCCGCCAAGACTGGAATCTCGCCTAACCCAAATCAACGACTCGTGGCCAGACTGGATTCGCAAATTGCCATCGCGAGTCCATTCTAGAGTTATCGGAGGTTTTCGCTGGCGACCATCGACTCTTGCCCAATCAGCGACTCGCGAAGCGGGGTCAATCGTCGTCCGCCGCCCGGTTCGCAAATCAGTCAAGAGGATCTCGCGAGACTTGAGAACTGCCGCCATCGTTGACAACTCGTGGTTAACGACGGGCGAAACCGTGATAGCATCGCTGCCCTCCGGAGTGAAACTACGCGTTAACGAGTTGGTCTCCAGACTCCACATTTCAACTGAATATACTGGCGGATAGCTGTGCGGGCTCACCGTCACCACGATGTTTCTCGAGTTATCGTGCCACTTAAAATCAATACCATCTGGAATCGCGATGGCAAGTTTACCCTTTCGTAAATCCCAAATGCTTATCTGCGAACGATCTGCTGCAACATCATATGTGGCGACAAAGCGACCGTCGGGAGACACCGAGTTATCGTGTAGAGTTTCTGTGGAAGAGTCCGGAATCGACCACGACGATTCCGTATCAACTCGGTTGATTTTCAATTGATCGTTTGCAAAATGGACAATTCGATAACCGTTGTCCCAAGCAAAACTTCGGCTACAACCATGCAAGTTGCTAATCAGGCGAGCGTTGTTTTCATCCACATGCCAAACAAAAATCGAATACGGATTTTTGGGATTCTCCTCAAGCGGCTTGGAAGGCTGTCCGACAAAACTGCTCACCGCGATCAAATCTGGCGAAGCGGTGTCCCATGTCATCCGCTGCGGAATTCCTGGAATCGGAAGCAAAGACGTGATTTTGCCTTCCCGGTTGTAAATTCGCACGTATCCGTTACTCATCCCCGCAAATTTTGAGTTGTCGACATTGGGCTGAAGAGTTTTGAGTGGACGGCTGATGGATTCGATCGACCACGAATCGATACCTTCAAACAACTTAGGGTTTTGAACCGAAGCATGTTCCGAAATCGGGCTGCCTTTCTTGAATCCTGACTCGTAAAGCGAGATTGACGGCACGCTGCTAATGGCGGCCGCATATGTGGCTCGAGATTTTGGATCATAAGCCCGTTCGTCTCGGGTCGGATCTGCCCAGCCAGAAGATTTGGCCGCATGGTCACGGGCCGGTTCCGCCGCCATGTTTTTGGTAGAACCTTCTGCGGCCACCGACGTCGCGTCCGACACAAGTGCAACCGTGACAATTGTTTTTTGCCCGCGTTTGATCGCAATCGTCTGCGATGAAAACACGAGTTCACCCTTGCCGGTGGTCATTTCGAGTTGATAAACACCACTTGGCAACGGCGTGTCGCCAATTCGAATTTCGTACTGCCGGTCCGTGAGCGGGTCACGAACCATCACCCGTTCGTTGGCGATTTTGACTTCGACCGCTGAATCATTTGCCGAGACAACCAAAGTTCCCTTATCGGTTGCCTTCCAAATCCCGATCGCACCCAAGCAGATCAAAAAGCCAGCCAAGGCTGTAGCAATACTCCAGATCCATCGTTTTTTGCCTCCATCAACCTGAGTGGTCAATTTGGCCTGGGGTGCAGCTTGAACTTGATCGAGACATTCGATCAATTCGGCAGCCGAGCCAACTCGATCTAGGGGATTCTTTTTCAACAACCTTTGGACCACATCACGAAGTCCAAGTGGGATCTCGCGTTTGGGGTCCAATTCATCGATATCAATTTCTTCTCCGGCAACAGACATCAAAGTTGAAAACAAATTCGCTCGCTTGAACGGCGATTCGCCTGTTAACAATTCAACCAGTACAACTCCCACACTAAAAAGATCACTTCGCTCGTCGATCGTTTTTCCAATCACTTGCTCAGGGGACATGTAACTGGGTGTACCTACGACGGTCCCCGAGCGGGTTATCGGCGTGGTCTCGTCTTCAATCCGGGCCAGCCCAAAATCCAACAGTTTGATGTCGCCATTGGGAATCAGCCACAGATTGTCAGGTTTTATGTCACGATGCAGGATATTTCGGCCGTGCGCATATTCGAGTCCTTCGGCGATTTGGCGCGCGATTGCGATGGCACGTTCCGGTTGTACTTTTTGTCCCCGGTCCAAAAACGTCCGCATCGACATTCCTGACAAAAGCGGCATGACAAAATAGGGCAAACCGCGTTGAGTTCCGACATCGAGCACCGTCACGATTCGTTCACAATTCATTCGGGCTGCTTCACGCGACTCGCGTTCGAAGCGTGATTTGGCTTCGACATCAAACTCATGGGTAGGGCTGAGCAATTTGATACAGACTTCCCGGTCCAGATCGGAGTCGATCGCCCGAAACACCAGCCCCATTGCTCCGGAAGCAAGGAATTCAACCACTCGGTATCGGCCGATTTTGCCAAGGTCTTCAGGCTGTTCGGCAGCGTCAAGGACACGCTCGAGTTCCACCGCGGTGATCGCGTGTCGGGAAACAAGCTTCTCCATTCGTGCCGCCAACCGATCAATTTCCAGCTGATCGGTTGTCGATTCATTTTGGATTTTCAACGCCAGCAGCAGCGAGTCGTCGCTGACCGTCGATTCGTATTGGACGATCGTTTCCGGGTTGGCGAGCAGCTCTTCACATTCTCGTTGTTGTTGATCGTCAGCTGTTCCAAGCAGAAAGTCGTTGATTGCCTTGTTCTTCATAGCTTTAGTCTATCCGGGATTGTCGCGGTGTTCTAACAGATGACGAAGTAGAAGGTGAAATCTGTCTCGGCTATGAATTTTTTTTTTAAATGACCACTTTGCAGTGCAGGCGTCCCGCCTGCAAAAGGGCAGTCGAGACGGTTGCACAACATCCACTCGATTTTATTCCCACAAACCCTCAAGTTCCGACCGTAATCGTTTTAGAACTCGCCCCCGTGCGAGATAGACTGCGTTTTCCGTAATTCCCAACTCAACGGCGACTTCTCGAGCCGACTTGCCACGGGCAACATGCTCCCAACACGCACGCCAAGTTGTTTCGGAAAACGCGTCGCGCATCAAATGCAATGCGGATTGCGCGATAAATTCGCGATATTCCTGTTCGGTGAGAATTTCGTTTGGGTCTCGCTCGGCGACCTCAATCCGCTCCAACAACTGTGGTTCGACCAACCGTTTCATGCGGCGGAAGTGATCACGGCATTTGTTCAAGGTTACGGTCCGCAACCAGCCGCGAAAACTGTCCGGCGGGTTTTCAGCGATCCATGAGACTCGTCCCAGCAAAACTACAAATACTTCTTGAACCAAATCATTAATCTGATTCGACTCAACCCCCAACAGCGAAATCCAATGTCGAACCAGCGGAGTGTAAAGCTTGACAAATCGACTCCATGCTTGTGAATCCTCCCGGGTTCGTAAGCGAATTAGCAAGCTGGAATGTGTCGATTCCATCAGATACCTGAGGGGATTAAGCCCCGTTTAGAGCGCGTTTGGTTTTAAGTTTGGCGTCTTTTCGTCGGTTTCGCCCGCCAATCAGAGCGCCACGACCGCTATCCGTCCGTGCGACAAGCACTAGGGGGCGAGTCGTTGCCGTTGCCAGGAGTCATCGTCAGAAAGTTTGTATTCAATTCGATCGTGAAGGCGGTTTTTTCCGCCTTGCCAAAATTCAATTCGAATGGGTTTTACACGATACCCGCCCCAGAACGGAGGAATCGGAACTGACCCGGAAGCAAATTTCTGTTTGAACTCAGCCATTTTGTTCAGAAGAATGCTGCGAGCCGACACGACGGAACTTTGATTTGAGACCCAGGCGCCAAGCTGACTGCCGCGCGGCCGACTCGCAAAGTACCTCAACGATTCGCTGGAGCTGACTTTCTCGGCAAACCCGTCGATTTCGACTTGGCGCTCGAGCCCAAACCAGGGAAACAAAAGTGCAACGTTGCGGTTGTTTTCTATGTGTTTGGCCTTGCGGCTGTTGTAGTTCGTAAAGAAAACAAAACCTGATTTGTCGAAATACTTCAGCAAAACCGATCGCTGTGTGGGTCGACCTTCGTGATCAACGGTCGACAACGTCATTGCATTGGGCTCAACAACATGGTAGTCATTGGCATCTTTAAACCAGGCTTCAAACTGTTTGAATGGGCATGGATCAACTGAATCGATGTCGATCGAAACAAGTGAATATTCTTTTCGTTCGTTGCTTAGATCCATAAACTAACCCATGAAGTTTGCTTGTTCACGACGCAGCACAAGTTATTCTGTAAGAGCGCTCGTTGGACAGCGCCACTTTCTGTGAGCGGCAACATCGTGTTTTTCCTTGAGAGAGGTCGAATCTGGCACTGTCCAACTAGAACGCGTTTTTACGTTCCTACCAGCCGGACGCGCTCTGTAGCAAGATGCTATGCAGGTGCGAGCATCTGTCAATGCATGTAGCGGCATGAACATTAAAGCAATTTCGATTTTTCTAAATTGCAACCGCGATTACGAAGAATTTAGGCAAGCTTCCAAATCGAACTGGATGCCCAAGGCCTTTGGGAATCGAGTCCCCAAAAGGCTGCTGCAAAAGAAATGATTTTGACATGTGCGTTAGTTGCGCAATCGTGCTCATTCGCACACGCGGTGAATTGCCCAATCGCGACAAATTGACCCGCTGCTCCGGTTGAGATGAACGGATGGCCGAAGACGCCAACCCGGTCAACAAGCCATTTTATTGGAACAAAATTTGCAAACTAGACGCTTCAATGGTCGCGATTGCGATCGTTTTGCGCTTTTAATACAACTTCCGATCGCCTCAAGCCGGAGACAATAAAATGGTTCAAACAAAACCAACTACTGCGACGATGATTTCCAAATCATACGATCCACTCAAACTCATCGATGTTGACCATATTCGGTTTTATGTCGGCAACGCCAAGCAAGCCGCATTCTTCTATGCGCATTGTTTCGGTTTTCAAATTGACCAGGTTTCTGATCTGACAAGCGGCAATCGTCAAGAGGCTTCCTACCTGCTGACTCAAGGTAACATTCGTTTGCTGTTGACCACTGGGTTGTCGGAAGCACATCCGGCCAGTCAGGAAGTTGCGCGATTTGGTGACGGCATCAAAGACATTGCATTTGCTGTCCCGGACGCGGTTGCAGCTTACGAACAAGCCCTTGCCAATGGCGCTGAGTCGGATCACGAACCCGTCGAAATGACAGATGAACTCGGTACTGTCGTCAAGGCGACCGTCAAAACATTCGGCAGGGTCGTTCACTCATTTGTGTCGCGCACGGGTCAATACGAGCTGGATAAAGTTAAACACGGCGGAGTTTTTGCGCCGCGATTTAATGGCAGCCCGGATCTAGCGATCAATCGCTATAACGAAGAGCATCCTTGCGGACTCTTTTACGTCGATCATTGCGTTGCCAACGTTGAGCTTGGCAAAATGAACGATTGGGTTTCCTGGTATGAAGACGTTCTCAATTTCAAACTTTTCAAGCACTTCGACGATAAAGACATCTCGACCGAGTATTCGGCGCTGATGTCCAAGGTGATGGATTCAGGACGCGAACTGATCAAAATTCCAATCAACGAACCTGCAGAGGGAAAAAAGAAAAGTCAAATTCAGGAATACCTCGAGTGGCATGCCAACACGCCGGGAATCCAACATCTGGCGTTGATGACGACCGACGCAATTGACTCCGTCGCTCAACTCCGCGAGCGCGGTGTAGACTTTTTGACGATCCCTGATTCGTATTACGACATCGTTTGGGATCGAGTCGGAGATATCAAAGAAGACACGGGCGAAGTAAAAGACTTGCGATTGTTAGCCGATCGTGATGACGATGGATATTTACTGCAGATCTTCACCAAGCCATTGCAGGACCGTCCGACGTTGTTTTTCGAGATCATTTGCCGTCGAGGTAGCCAGTCGTTTGGCAAAGGCAACTTCAAGGCGTTGTTTGAGTCGCTGGAAATCGAACAGGAACGCCGTGGCAATTTGTAAGCCGGGTTCTGATCCAACGTTGAATTCATTCCTGGCGAAACGACTTCTTTTGTCCGGGTTGCTTCTGTTGACGTTCGTGAGTGGTTGTCAAGAGCGACAGCAATCTGACACCGAAGCATTTGTCGATTGGGTCGCGGATCATACAATCGCGGCCAAGGACTCTGACTTTTCGCTGCCTCCAACTGAACTCAAGGCCTTCCAAACGGCAATTGGTACGGCCCGGCTTGTTGGCCTGGGTGAGAGTCGGCACGATACGCGTGAACAACTGCTGCTCAAGGGTCAACTCGTTCGACATTTGATTAGTGATTTGGGTTTTCGTGCGCTAATACTCGAGGAGAGTTATCCACATGCGGAGTCGCTGGATCGATACGTCACGTCTGGCGAAGGCGATGTGCCAGAAATCATGAACGGCTTGGCTGGTTGGTATCTTTGGGATTCCGAAGAGATGTCGGAACTCGTTCAGTGGATTCGAGAATTCAACGCCGAGCGCGAGCCTGAACAGAGCGTCCGCATCTTTGGCGTAGATATCACGGCCCCTGCGCCGGGAGTCCAAAGCGTTCTTGATTCCCTTGAAAACTCGGGGGTGGATGTCCCCTTGAACGATCAAGCACTTGGCCTTGATTTGCAGCAGGGTGATTTCTGGCCAGTGACTTGGGAGAGATATGCCGCGTTATCAGATGCACAACGACGCGAACTAGCCAAGAATTACGAAAAACTCGTCAATATGTTGAAAGCCAACAGGACCAAGCTGATTGCTGCCTCTTCCGAGCAGGCGTTTCAGAAAACTCAATTAATGGCCGAGATTGGAAGGAGGGGAAACGAATTTTTTTCATCCGGCGACCGGGCGGAAGCTGGTGCATTTCGGGAACGAGGGATGGCTTGGGCTACGCTCTGGATTCTCGATCAAGAGATTCCGAATCAAAAAGTGATTCTCTGGGCACACAACCTTCATGTTGCCAAGAGTTCGTTTCGCATGCCCGGTTTTGTCGAGGACGAGCTTACACCAATGGGTGTTTATTTGAGCAAAGAGCTCGGTGACGCTTACGTTGTAATCGGAGGAACCTTCGGGACAGGATCTTATCCCGCAGATCTTCCTCCTGGTGAACGCGTGTTTGAGCCAGCGGCTGAAGACGTCATGGACGGAGCACTCGCCAGAGTCGGGGTGCCTAACTTCCTGGTCGACCTTCGTAAAGTCGAACCGATTTCTCAGTCGGCAAAATGGCTGCAGCAAGATCGAGAATGGTTCGCTCAGGATGCAAATGCCGTGATGGTGCCAAACGCCGCGTTTGATCTCGTATACTTTGTAAACAACATCTCTCGATCGCAGCCAACCCCATTGGCACTTCGCCGCTTCCAATCCATGGGTGAGCAGCGCTGACGAAGAAAGGCAGTGGAAAATTTACGATTCCATATGCTGAAAAGCCAAGTGAATCGGCTCGACGGCGAAACAACTGGGTTCGGAATCCACGCTACGTTCGCGCGGCCTCCTTCAGTTAAACCCCTCCCAAATTTGGGAGAGATCGACGTCTCAGCGTCGGGTGAGGGTTTAGTCGGGTGAGGGTATCAACGTGGCATTCACCCTCCAGCCTGCCCTGACAAATTTACCACGGAATACACTGAACACACGGAATTCATTCGAACACTTCCGTGTATTCTGTTTTTTCGGTGGTTGGTAATACAGCACAACCACTCCCGCTCTTTACGACGAGTGCCAACTGAATTGCTGTCTGGCAGACCCTACTGTTGTTTTCCCAAATATTCGATTGCTTTGTTGAGTTGCAGGTCGTTTGGTGAGGCGGGTAAAAGCGGACGTTCGACTCGTACGTCAGGCGCGACGCCGACGCCTTCGAGACGGACGCCGTCGACTTCGAGGTCGTGCACGGCCAAGTACAAGACATCTTTGTTACTCAGCAAAAAACAGCGGCCGGCAACGACGGCTCCAGCAGTCCGTTCGCCGAAGACTTTGCCAAGCTTCAGTTTCTTGAAACCAAAAGTCAACAGTTCTTTGCCGCTCGTGCTGCCACCATTGGTAATCAACGCCACCGGCTTGCCCCAAACGCCCGTATAGTTACGCGGCGCACCGGATCGTGGCGTCGAAGTGATTTCAAGTATCGGTTGGCGAAACAGATTCAAGTAATTCAAATCGGCCCCGCCCCAGCCATCTCGAAGATCGAGAATCAATGCATCGCACTGACTCAGTTCGCCCCACAGGATTGCGGCTCGAATGGTTTCGTGGTACTTAGAGCCCGCGTATGACCAGACGTGCAGGTAGCCGATCTTTTTCCCGTTGCTTTTGAAGATTTGTTGACTTGCTTCGAGTGTCGTCTCAAACATGGTTCGCCCGTCAAGCTGTTCGACTTCGACCTCAACTATTTGCTCCATTTCTCCGCGTCGAATTTTGAGCTTCACCCTCGAACCGGATTTGCCCCGGAAGGACCGAATTGGATGAAACGGCTTACCGTCGACATCCAGAATCTGGTCGCCGAATTTCAGCCCAGATCGATCAGCCGGTAAGCCATCAAAAACAGCCGACACAAAAGTGGAACCATCGATATTTTTCGTGTAGATACCGATGCCGTCATAAACAAAAAGATCATTTTGATCGGCCGGATAAAGCTCGTGAAAGACGCCAAGCAGTTGGTAACGTCGCGGATCAAGTTTAGAAAAATACCTGGTGTGGGAGGTGTTCAGCGTTCCCAGTAATGCGTTAATGAGATCAGAAAACTCGTCTTCTGACTTGCCTGCGATGGCCTGCGGGCGAATCTTCGCAACTCTTGCCCGCCAAGACGGGACGTCAAAGTTCTTATCAAAAAAACCGGTTTCAACGATTTTGGATACTTCGTCGAAAACAACGGCGGCATCAAAATCGAGCTTGGACGGATTGGCACCAGTATCTTGTCGGCCCAAGGTCATTGGGCAGAAGATCAACTGGAACCAAAAAACAAATAACACGGAATATCGTCTGTTCATGTCACAAAACTTCTTAGTGTCAAAAGCAAGTCATCTTGAAGGAGCGTTTAACACAACCCCAACTTGAAACCACGGATAGCACGGATGAACACGGATTTTCCGTCATCGATGTTGTTCGTTCACGAAATTGCTTGTCAGTATAAAATACTGTTATCGGTTGTAGCACTACACATCCGTGAAATCAGTGTAATCCGTGTTTCAGCAAATTCAGACTCTTCAGCGACTCGACGCCTTCCCGGCGACATGTGACGGTCCGGACGGGTGAAGCGAAAAGACTCCTTGCGGCATCAACAACCCTCACCCGACGCTGAGACGTCGACCTCTCCCAAACTGAGATCGTGCGGCTTATAAGTCGCTGATTAGATGAGAGTTACATCACCCTCTCGCTTGCGGGAGGGTCGGACGCGGTAGCGGCCGGGGAGGGTTTTTCGTGCGGTTCACAAGACCCTCTCCGGGCCTGAGAGCCTGACTCTCCCAGAGGGAGAGTATTTGATGCTCGTAA
>JAHEJI010000129.1:9031-17137 GCA_024638965.1 Planctomycetaceae bacterium | reverse complement strand
CGCCCCAAGGCAATGTGAAGTCTCCGTACTCTTCTGCGACTTACGGGGTTTCGCAACCACATCGGAAAAAATGGCTGACAACTTGCTCGATCTGCTTTCGAGGGTCAGCGATGCCTTGGGTATCATGACCCGGAACATTTTGGACCTCGACGGAGTGGTCGGTGACTTTCACGGCGATGCGGCGATGGGATTTTGGGGTTGGCCTATTGCCCGCGACAACACGGCCAACTCCGCGTGCAAAGCGGCTTTGGCGATTCAACAAGAGTTGGCCAAGATCGCACGTGACGAAAACCACGTTTTGCGCGATTTCCAAATGGGAATCGGCGTCGCTACCGGAAACGCAGTTGCCGGGAAAATCGGAACCGACGATCAAGTGAAAGTCAGCGCGTTCGGCCCCGTCGTGAATCTGGCAGCCCGTTTGGAAAGTATCACTCGCCGTCTTGGCGCCGCTGTCCTTCTGGACGAAGCGACGGTTGACAAACTCACGCCCGCTCATCCCTTCTCGATTCGCCGATTGGTTCGCGTCCAACCTTACGGTCTCCAATCACCGACAACTATTTATCAACTTCTTGGTTCGCACGATGATTTGGATGCCGACTACCTCACCCGTTTCGCAGCGATTCTAAGTCTCGTAGAAGGCGGTGATTGGAAAAACGCGTTGACCAAATTGAAAACGGTCGAAAAGCCAGATCCGGCAAGAGACTTTTTGATTTCGTTTATTCAAAGTCACGGGAACACCGCGCCCGATGACTGGTCCGGAGTAATATCTTTTGAAACGAAATGACAATGATCGCTTTGGGCCACTCTTTGGCCGTTTCTTTTGTCAGGCAGTGTGTCCAACCGGCTTAAGATGAACACCATCCAATTTTTGCATCACCATCGTGGTTCCCCTAAAATAGAGTCAAGATAGATACTTCATTATTTACCTGGATCCATATGCCGCTTCGTGTCCATTGTCCATCTGGCTGTTTCATACGAATACCGTCCAATCGGGCTGGTAAGATCGTTCGATGTCCGGAATGCAAGAAGGTGATTCAACTGGCAACGGTCACCGCCAGCGAACGTCAAAGCGGCAAACCGATTCCCATGTCGGCCAGAATCGTTTCGACCGCAGAAACGCTCGGTATCGAAGAGACCGATCCGTTTCCAACGATTGATGCGACTTCCGACGATCAGCTTCCGCTCGAACTTCCTCAGGTACAAGTTAAATCCTCTAAGGCGTACGGGGATCGACCAAGGTTAATGGTCCCCAAGAACCTCGAGCCTCCGTCGGTTCGGCGTCGCAATTCGACCGGTCAAAAATCAACTAAGATCAAACGCCCCAAACCTACCAAGAGACCTGCATTGCAGACGGTGAGTTTGAATACGGGCGATCAACCCGCCTTGGAAGACGACATTCCTGCTGTCGCAGATTCCACCAACACCCAAACTCGACTCCGGCGAAGAGTCTCGTCGGCGAATGCCGACCGGGCCATGTTGTCTAGGTTTTTTGCCGTTTGCCTGTGCGTCGTCGCGGCGATCAATCTGGCACCTGCAACTTATTTCTGGATCCAGTGGAGTCAAACGTTCGAGTCGACCGCCCTGCCGAGATGGATCTACTTGCAGGCGTTCATCGCAGCGATGCATCTGATCTACGCCGTTTTTCTCGTGCAGATCCGAGACTGGTCAGCACTGAAAGCCGTCTCGATTGCAATGTTGGCAGTTGCCTTCGTTTTCGGATTGGTTTCAACAGGTTTAATAGCTGGCAGTGGGCAGGGGATCATCGCGCAGTTTCTGGAACTTCCGCACGTACTCACTTCCAAGGCAAGCATCTGGTGCGTCGCTATGCTGTGTCTTTCGACACTAATGTGTTACATGGGCGGACGTGTGGCGGTGAATTGGCAACGAACCGAACAGCTTCTGCGTGAAATCATTTCTTAGCCAGATAGTGAAAGCAACTGATTCTGTGGACTCTCAACCCAACTGCCACTGGCTTGTACTGGTTCCAACACCGTTTGAGCTGGCCAAGATTCAAAACGCGAGTTTGACGCTTGTTGAACAACCTGGCACCAGGGTCGAACTCTGTGGATTCGGTCCCATCGTGCCGGCGGCCAAATCAACCGAACTCATCCAGATTCTCCGTCCGAAACAAGTGTTGCTCATGGGGATCGCCGGTGCCTACAACGGTCGTCTCAAGAAAGGCGCCGCCTCAACGTTTCACAATGTCGGCTGTTTTGGCGTCGGCGTGGGATCCAAAGAGAATTTTCAATCTGCAGATTCGGCCGGTTGGAACCAATGGTCAGACGGAACCGGTCAAACGATCGGCGACCTAATTGAACTAAACCCGGATTTTACAGAACATGAACTTAGAACGCTGGTCACCGCGACTGCATGTTCGGGTTCCTCAAGCGACGTTGAGCAACGAATCTCGATGTTTGAGAATGCTGTTGCAGAAGACATGGAGGGATTCGCCGTTGCAGTCGCTTGCAAAATGGCTAACATCCGATTGACGATCGTCCGCGGAATATCCAACGACGCTGGCGATCGCAACAAAACCAATTGGTGCGTTGATGACGCGATATTAGCAGCAACGTTGTTGGCCGAGAAAATCATCAAACGGTCGAATTAGCCACGGGCTGAGACTCAAAAATAAAAATGATCCGATTAGCAATCTCGACTTGCCCAAACGATACGTTTGCATTTCATGCAATTTTGAACAAACAGGTCGACGGTCGGGGGCTGGAGTTTGACATTCACCTCTTGGACATTCAACAGTTGAATGACGGACTGTTTCGCGGCGATTTTGATTTTGCGAAAGCCAGTTTTCATGCGGCCGCGCTGTTATCGAAAGAGACAGTCGTACTTCCGTCAGGTTCGGCGCTCGGATTCGGTGTGGGACCACTCCTTCTTGCCAGCAAACAGAATACTTCGCCTCTTCAATCCACCGGAGTCACTCTTTGTCCTGGCGAGCATACGACCGCGACAATGCTGTTTCGGTTGTTTTATGGTACAGAACCGATTGTGCAACAAGCAGTGTTTTCAGACATCATGCCGCGGTTACGCACAGGTTCTGCCGATTTTGGTGTCTGTATCCACGAAGGTAGATTCACCTGGCGGGAACAGGGATTGGTGCTGGTTGAAGATCTCGGAACCCGCTGGGAGAACGAGACGTCGACGCCGTTGCCGCTTGGCGGAATTTTGGCCCGCCGCAGTGTTGATCGAGAGACGATTGCGAAAGTGCAAGCGATCATCCGCGATTCGATCGAGTTTGGTATCGCAAATCCCGAGGTCACTCTCCCAACGATGCAGAAGTATGCGCAAGAATTCGAGGACGACGTGTTATTCAAACATGTCGAACTCTATGTCAATCAATGGACCGTCGATCTTGGTGAAGAGGGCAAATGCGCGTTACGGCTTCTCTCCGAAAAAGCCAAAGTCATGGGACTGACCGATACCATGCCAATCGAAGTTTGGCGATAATCTTCTCAATCTGCCGGAGGAGTCTCAACATCAGGCACTTGCACGTCACCTACGGCTGGTATTTCGCCGGATGACGACACGTCAGCAACGGGAGAAACTTCAGTGCCGGAGCCGTTGGTCGATGCAGTTCGCCGTGTTTCGACGCCTGGAAACACGTTCTGGGCCTCCAGCCGTTGCTCGATTTCATCGTACACAATCTGAGCCTTCTTCCATTTGGACCAATCCGCCCGCAACAGTTTCATTCCCTTGTCAATTCGACCTTCCGAGACCCAAATATCCAGGGTCTCCTTGGGTACCGGGCCAAACTCTTTGAGTCCCTTAATTCGAAGAATCCAGGAATTGTACGGAGGTTCGGCTTTCCATTTCGGATTATCTTTTTTGACTTCAAGCGGATCGGCAACGACAGTCGGTTTCGTCGGTCGAATCAAATGCTCGGGAGAATTGAACATGGAAGGACGCTGCTGATCTCGATCCTGCAACCATTTGCGAGCGATCTGCGCAGCTTGGAAGTTCGGGTTGATCTTCAGTACGAGGTCAAAATCTCTTGCCGCATTTTCGAATTCTTCAAGTTGCACCAAAGCGATCCCGCGTGCCAGCGTTGCTGCCACGAGCTTTTTCCGTTCATTGCGCATCAATGCAAATACGGTAGAAAAATCGGCGATCGCGGGCTGAAATCGTTTCATCTGATAAAACACCTTGCCTCGAGCAAAAATGATCTCGGCCAGATCGCCAGGGGCCTTGAAACGATGAATGGCTTTGGTCAGCCAAATCAACGTATACTCGTAACGGTCTTGGCTGATCAAAACGGTGGCTCGGCCTGAATACGCTTTCGCATGTTTCGGATTCCGCGTCAGAGCCAATTCAAAATCTTCAAGCGCCTGTTCGCGTTGTTCATTTTTCAAATAGGCGTGGCCGCGTTGAACGAGCATATCGGAATTCTTTGGATCAAGTTCCAAGGCTCTCGTAAAGTCATGGATCGCTTCAAGCACTTGGCCCGAGTGAGCATGTGCTGCCGCACGTCTTTGGTGTGTGATCGCGTCTGCTGAATCGATCCGGATTGCACGGTCGTACGCTTTGACAACTTTTGTCCAATCGCCGCGTTTTCTTACCGCATCTGACTTCTGCAAGAGTTCTGCGTGAAGGACATGATAGCGTGGGTGCCGTGGGGACATTTTGATGGCCTTGACGACATCCTGAAGCGCTTTTGAAGTGTCACCAGTCGCCGCGCGAGAAAGTGCGCGACAGAATCGGGCCCAATGATTGGATTCGTCGACATGAATAACTTTCCGAAAATCATCGATCGCTGCCTGATGGTCGCTCAATTTGGCATAGGTCTGACCCCGACGGACCAAAGTTTCAACGTCGTCCGGTCGAAGTTCAAGGGCCGCGGTAAAATCAGCGATCGCTTGATCGTTTTCGCCGATAAACTGATAGGCCAGTCCGCGACTGCTGTAGATTTCGGCGTCCTTGTGACCGCGTTGCAGCTGGTGCCGGAAATATTCAATCGCCCGCTGCGCAACCGGTTTTCCCAATGATTGGTATTGCACGGCCGCAGACGGTCGAACCGTAATTGCCTCCTGCAGACCGAGGATTGCCTCCGGCCACTTCTCCAGCCGGGAGCAGGCCGCAGCGTTCCAAATCATCGTTCCGGCATGATTGGGACGGAGTTTGGATGCCTGGCGAAAATCAATCAACGCCGCTGCAAAATCATCCAACTCGTATTGGGCGGCTCCGCGGCGATACAAATACTGAGCCTTGTCATTAGGATCGCTGGCTAACCGAATGGCGCGACCAAACTCTTCAATCGCCCGTCCGTAGTCGCAAAGCTTGAAATAGATCTCTGCCAGGGTTTCGAAAGCCTCAGGCCGCTGGTTATCCAAACGAACGGCTTTCTCACATTCGGTCAACGCTTGATCAAGCTGGTTACGTTGAAGGAAAATATTGCTCCGCCCGAGGTAAGCGTCGCAACAAGTCCGATCATCACTTAACGCCCGGTCAAAGTCGTTGAGGGCAAGGTCGGGGCGCCCCGACATTGAATAAACCTGGCCGCGTTTAACGCGCGCCGACAAGTCGTCTGGAAAACTGCGCAGAAATTTTGTGTAATCGTCAATCGCCAAGCGATAGTTTCTGATCGCTGCGTAACAGTCGCCGCGCCGCTGAAGTGCGAACGTCTGATCCGGGTCAACTTCCATCGCCTCCGAAAAATCGCCAATCGCCGCTACGTTATCACCGAGCTGCTGGCGAAGCTCTCCACACTCAATCAATTGCCGCGCGTTATTTTCGGCAAGTTCACATAATTTTATGAGATCTTTCGACGCCCTTGCCAGATGACCGAACTGGTGATTTGCTTTGGCGCAGATTTTCAATGCCTCTCGCTGGCAATCCGCCGAACCACCCATTGCAACTTCACATCGGCCGATAATTTCCAGGAGCAGTTCCTTGTCCAATTTCTGGCTGACCAATTTCGATTTCGCCAGTCCCAGCGAGGCCCAAGGGTGTCCAGAATCCAATTCCAGTGCAAGTTCAAAATCGCGTTGCGCCTTGGCATAGTTAGCCGATCGAAAATAGACCCAACCCCGATCGAAAAACATGTCGGCGTCATCCTGGCCATCCTTGATCAACTCGCGAAAGTGCGCGCTCGCGACACCCGTATACGACTGGATGAGTTGCAAATAGGGATCTCGTTGATTGCCGGCGATTCGACAAGCTTCTCCCAGGTCATCAAATGCCAGTCGCCATTTGTCCTGCTCGCCCCGGGCGGCCGCGCGCCATGCGAATGTCTGCGATTCCGACCAATGTCGATCAATCGCCTCCGTGCAATCGTTTTCGGCCAATTCAAAATCGCCATGTTTGAGATGCGCGTAACCTCTTAGAGAAAAGCACTCTGAAAGTCGCTCGGGCGGTGCGTCAACGATGGCACGATTTAGAAACTTGATCGCATCAGGAAAATCTCCGTCGTCAATCGAATCACGAGCATGGTCGAGAAAAAGATCCACTTCAGTGGGCTGGCTATCCAGATCTTCTTCCGACTGCACCAATGACTGCGATCGCATTTCTGTGCGGTCAAGACTCCATCCACAGCGGTCACACGAAAACTCGAAATCCTTCAATCGAGCATCGCAGTTTGGACACGAACTGTGCATATTTGAGAAACCTGATCATTCCCTGCGGACAATGGTGCCGGAGATCCACTCTACCGGTTATTCTTTGATTTTTTGCCCAATTATTATCCGCTGAAGGGTCGGGGCAGTCAAATCTAACCGAATATTAACGCTCGTGTTTCTCAGCCAAAACCTCTCGCGAATGCCTGAGTATTAGGGTTGCGCAGCCAAGGCGCCTTGCCTGCGGGATTTTCGGCGTTTTCATCGACAATTCAGAGGGAAAAACAATCCCAAATTCATCTCCCGTTTAGACTAAAGACAGGAACTTTTGGAACGAATCAGGGTTCAATGACTAAAACCAACCCGTTACGCTTCCAGGAATCTGGGCTAGCCAGCACGAAATGAACTCAAACCGGTCTGAAGTCATGAATTACTCTGGTTCTTATTTTTGTCGAATCGTCGTTCAACGAACATTGATCGTCGTCATTTCCGTTTGTCTTTCATGTCTCACTTGCCAATCAGGTATTGGGCAAGAACGCGGTGACCGAGGTGACCGGACACGAAGCGAGAGACGCCGATCCGATGATACGGCAAGTCGAGTCGCGAGATTCCTGGAACGCCTGGATCGAAATCGCAACGAAATCCTCGAGCCGGACGAAATGGTGGGTCAGGCATCGAACTACCTTAAGTCGCAAGGTTTTGATACTTCGAAGCCAATCAGTTTGAGTAGGGTTCTTCGCAAGTTTAGGGACACCCAAACGAAGACTGAAAATGCGAGGGCCTCTAGCAACAAGGTCATTCGCAAAGTTCCCGGATTCGGAATTGAAAAAGAACCTGCCAACGTCGCTGGCTTTGATGGGACTTCGTCTGCTGCGACAGATGCGGTTTCCATGGAATCCAAATATGGGAAACGCGTCATGGGATTAGTTAATCGTACACTCCAAGGATATGACCGGAATAAAAACGGTGCTCTCGATCCGGAAGAAATTAAAGCCGCCAGGTGGGGCAATCCGCCAGCGCAAACTTCCGATACAAATCGAGATGGAACACTAACTACGGTCGAGCTGGCTGAAAGGTATCTCGCAAGAGATCGAGACGCGAACCGTTCTCGAACCTCATCGTCGCGAGATCAAAACGCCCGTACAGCTTCAAGAGCAAGAGAAGAGGCAGTGCGTGCCAGTGCCGCAGCGCGGATGCGGGCTTCTCAATCGCGGACAACCGTAACTTCGTCCTCACGAAGCAGACCTGCCCCAACTCGATCAACGCTGCGCGTTTCCAGGCCGTCATCTACTCCCGCTTACAATTCAGGGTCCGATCGCTATGCCAAGTACACCAGAGGATTGATGACACAATACGATCAAAACAAAGATGGCAGACTGGACAAGGGCGAAATTGGGAAAATGCGCCGACCACCCGATGCGGATATGAACGGTGACGGGTTTATTACGTCGGAGGAGCTCACGAGTTTTGTGTCCGGGGCTTCAACAAGCGCCAACAAGACAGCTCAAACTGAATCTTCACCGGAAGCGTTAAAGCAAACACGTGA
>JAHEJI010000129.1:0-9021 GCA_024638965.1 Planctomycetaceae bacterium | reverse complement strand
CGGAAACGCCGATCGACCAAGGCGATCGCGCGACTCCTATTCCTCCAGTTCGAGATCGCGAAGCTCGTTTTCTGGGCTTGATACCAACCTTGACGGACAAGTCCAAATGCACGAATTCTCGAAGGAATGGGACGGGGATGTGCTGGCTGAGTTTCAAGCCAAAGACGCCAACCATGATGGCGTAATCACTTCGGCCGAATGGAATGGTGGCAGGCCATAATCGTCTCCCGGTCAAACTCAGAATGGACTTCGAAACGCACTGAATTTCTGGTTTCCCAATAATACGGCACGATTTACGAATTGAATCTGTGGCATTCGTCTGCGTTTGTGCGTTGGAATAGTGCTTGCAGATGCTTGATGGCCTGGAATCGTGACGCGATACTCTTGTAGATCTCATCTACTCGCGTCGTGTGTCATGACGAACAAATCTTATCCAACGCCGGATGATCCGAAGAACTTGGAGCCCTGGTACTATCGATACCAGCTCATGTTTCGATCGTATGATCAAGCGGCGGTGGCCTTCGTTTTGGCGCTTTCCATTGCGGGTATGATTTTCTACTTTACGCATCGTGCGTATCTGGAAAATGGCCTGATTGATATCGATCGAATCGGCCATCAAAAGACGCAATACCTGGTCGATATCAACACCGCCGAGTGGCCGGAAATTGCCAACCTCCCCGGGATTGGCCCCAAGCTTGCCAGAGCGATCGTGGATTATCGAGAACAGATCGGGCGCTTTTCGGACCACCAATCATTAATCAAAGTATCTGGAATTGGTCCAGCCAAGTTCGATCGACTCAAGGACTTTTTGGCTCCTATCGAAAGTGATGCCAACGAATAGAATAAAAGGATGTGTTGATTCTCGCCTTTCTATTTGATGGACTTCTATGTTCAAACTCTGCGCGCCCTTTGAACCCGCCGGCGATCAGCCTCACGCTATCGAATCGCTCATCACAGGATTTCGAAACGGCAAAAAACACCAAACGCTAATGGGCGTTACGGGATCTGGAAAAACGTTCACCATGGCCAACGTGATTCAGGCAATGCAATTGCCGACGATGGTAATTTCGCATAACAAAACGCTTGCCGCGCAACTTTATTCCGAATTCAAAGAGTTTTTTCCCAACAATGCAGTTCACTACTTCGTCAGCTATTACGATTATTACCAGCCCGAAGCCTACATCCCGCAGCGAGACATCTATATTGAGAAAGACGCTTCGATAAACGATGAGATTGATCGCTTGCGCCTGGCTTCAACAAGCTCTCTGGTAAGCCGGAGCGACGTCATTATTATCGCCAGCGTCTCAGCGATTTATGGATTGGGCTCCCCAGAAGACTATCGCAAGATGATGGTCTCTCTCAAAAAAGGCGAGACCCAAGATCGAGATGAAATGCTCAGTAAATTGATCGATATTCAATATCAGCGAAACGACATCGCTTTTGAACGTTCAAAATTCCGCGTCCGGGGCGATTGTGTGGAAGTCTGGCCATCCTGCGAAGAATATGCTTTTCGAATCGAATTCTGGGGCGATGAGGTTGAACAGTTGGCAATCATCAATCCATTGACGGGTGAGACATTATCGAGACACGACCAATTATTCATTTATCCAGCGAAACACTTCGTTACGTCGGATGATCGCATCAAAAACGCGATCGAAGATATAAAACAGGAACTGGCCGCCCGTTTGGAGTTTTTTCGCGAACAGGGAAAACTGCTTGAAGCCCAACGATTGAACGCTCGGACGCGTTTCGACATCGAGATGATGCAGCATGTTGGCCATTGCCCCGGGATTGAAAACTACAGTCGGATCCTGGCTGGGCGCAAAGAAGGCGAGACCCCCGAGACGCTGTACGACTTTTTCCCAAAAGATTTCATGCTGTTTATCGACGAGTCTCATGTAACAGTTCCTCAAGTTCGTGCAATGTATGCTGGCGATCGAAGTCGCAAAACAACATTGGTTGAACACGGTTTCCGCTTACCCAGCGCACTTGATAATCGCCCGATGAAATTTGAAGAATGGGAAAATAAGATTCATAAAGTCGTCTATGTCTCGGCAACACCCAGCGACTACGAGCTGGAAAAAACAGGTGGAGAAATCGTGGAACAGGTCATTCGGCCGACCGGTCTTCTCGATCCCACAATTGAAGTCGTTCCGGCACGAGGACAAGTCAATCATCTTCTTGGAGAGATTCGCGAGCGGGCCGAAATGGGAGACCGAGTCCTCGTGACTGCCCTCACAAAAAAACTGGCTGAAGACCTATCGGCGTACCTTTGCCAAAACGGGGTCGCCTGTAAGTGGCTGCACAGCGAACTCGGTGCATTTGAACGGGTTGAACTATTGTTAGATTTGCGGGAAGGCAAGTTTCAGACTCTCGTCGGCGTCAATCTATTGCGGGAAGGACTTGACCTTCCTGAAGTCTCGCTGGTGGCGATTTTGGACGCCGACAAACAGGGATTTCTTCGCAGCGAAACGTCACTGATTCAAACCATCGGCCGTTCGGCTCGTAATGTCCGCGCCAAAGTGATTTTGTATGGTGACAAAATGACCGAGGCAATGAAGACCGCGATCGAGGAAACCGACCGTCGCCGTAAACTCCAGGCTTTGTACAACAAACAGCACGGGATCACTCCACAGACCATTCAAAAGAATTTGGTTGCCAGTATCGAATCGGATTTGAAAGCTCATCGAGACGCAAATGAAGCGATTGGACGATCCGACGATACGCAGTACGTCACCAAGGAATACATTGCCGAGCTCCAAAACGAAATGCTGACGGCGGCCGACGATCTGGACTTTGAACGGGCCGCCAAGCTGAGAGATCAAATCAGCCAGATGCAAGATTCGATTGGCAAACCAGTTTCGTCTGTTAAAGAATCCAAATCGGGATACCGCAGGGGCCGACGCGGTCGACGAAGGAATTCGCAAATTCCGCGTCCCAAAAAGAAAAATTGAGTGGCCACCTGAACGCGGCTGGACTTTGCTCGAAACGATCCCAGGCAAACCAGGATGCCGCACAAACCAAGAACGCCGCAGCAGGCCGATTCAAAATTCGGTTGCCACTCTGACGATCTGTTGTCGGGCAGGAGTGCCCAATTTACAACAGTTAAACCATTACTCGGAATCCAGCCACTTGCGGGAACGCTTTCGGAAAAGCGTTGGTACGACGAACGAAATCAAGACTAACATGGAGTTGCCTTCCGGCACAACGACGGAACGGCTTTGTATGGTCACGTTAGAAATGTTACTCAAGGTGAGTCTATCTCCCGTACCTAGCTGCCAGTCAAGTCCACCCCATGCCACGTTGGGGGGCGGCACCGGATTCAAGGTTGCGATTACGTTTGGGTCATCAATTGCGCCGCTCGTACTCCATTCCAATCCAATCGCTGTAACTCCGAAAAAATCCGTCGGATCTACCAGTCTAAATCTCTCGGTGGTCGTATCAACCAAGACGAGCCCAGTAACGTTCGGCGAGATTTCATCATTCAATCCCAAGGTCGGAATTGATATCCTGGCGATTCCCATGTTAAATCCACCACGTTGCGGATCGCCCGGCAACAAATCGATTTGATTATCGTCGATTTCAAAAACAATTTTGAAGGACTCATTTGCAAACACCCCCAAAGTTGAATGAGATACCTGAGCATTGCCATCGATTTCGTAGATGACGAGGTCGCCAACAGTCGATGCAGGCAGGGCAGCTATCGTAAGAACGATGGTGAGCGTGGCTAGAAGTCTGTTAATCATGATGGAATTATTCGGGGTTGGCGATGGACGAAGTTTGAGTCGAGTTACAATCAGATACATCGCCAATTATGTTTAGGCTAATTATTTTTGAGACGCAGCTCAGATATTGCGGCAACTCATCCAGCAATCAAACTGAAGGGCATAATCGTTACAGGGAGATTTCGTTGCCCATGGACGTGTCAAACCTGAATTTTGGCGATCTACCGCAGGGTCAGATGACCGAATGCACAGCCTGAAGACCACGAAGCCACGCTATTTGGCGGCTCAAAAGCACTTGAAGGTGACGAACACGTGCTTTATAATCTGCGATTCAATTGACACACCGATTCGAACGAAAAATCCGATGACTATCGATAAAAGTTTAAAAATCAGAGCAGGCGCCTCGAAGCAGCGCAATGTTCTCACACGTGCGGAGCGGCTGACAAAATTGATCGAGACGGATCGTTGGCAGGAAGGGGATCCCGTTTTTGGCATTCCTAAAGTCCGCGTACAAAAAATCACCATGAAGAAAAAGAAGAAGGCGAAGAAAGAAGAAGAAGGAGCAGAAGGAGCAGAAGGAGCAGAAGCCCCAGAAAAAACGACATAGCTTCGCCGTTGATATTCTCACCGAAATCAAAAACAAGTTGCCATCCGGAAACGGCAACTCCCATTCCGCCTTGAATAATGACGGGGTTGTTGTGTGTGTTCATGACGACCCCTTTTCGCGGCACGCGATAGCCGTTGCCTGTTGAAAATTCCTGTGCTGCCGTGTTCTGTAAATTGACAGAGATTCGTGAGGGCTACTGCGTGCTCGAGATGACAGCGGCTTCAACTTACAAGGTAACGATGCATTACCGTCTGCATCGATGATTTCCACCTAGAGGTCGGTTTTTTTAAACAGGAGAGATTGATGAATAAGGTAACGAGACATTTTGTTCTGGCATGCTTCATCCTAACGGCATTCTGGATGCCGGCGACGATCAATGCACAGTCGATTTCCCCATCGACGCCCGAGGAGCTGGTGGCCACCTACGACGCCTTGGCCAACGCGATTCTGGCTACCAAAAAGGCCGAAAAAAACTTGGTACGGTCGATTTTATCCACCACTTACGGGCACGCCACCGCGATGCAAGCTCGAGCGGAACGAGCGTTGGAGGCGGGCGAACAGCAGCAGGCCCAAGCGGCGGTGGAAGCACTGGCGGGCCACGTGGCCCAACTGGGTAACGAAGGCGACAATGCGGTGGCCGGTATTCGCAAACGGCTGGTCGAGGGCGGCCACCACCACAATTCCGCAGGTGAGAATCAGGGAGTCTTTGACCCAGGTTTCGTCATTGTGACTCGATCCGCAAAGCAGAAACTGCTGACCTCATCACGCAACATCGCGCAGCTTTCTCGCAATCCGGACAAGGATGCACTGGCGCGAGAATGGACGAACGTGAAAGTAGTCTGGAAAGAACTCTCCGGCCAGAAGAAATGAGGTTCGGTTGCGCAGGCCAACGGAACATCGCAACCATTGACTCGGAGAGAGCGGTGATAAAGAGCACGCGAAAGCCGGCATTGGTCGCCTTGGGACCTCTGTTGGCGTGCATCGTTGTTGCCGGTTGCGGCAAACAGCCACGGCCGGCAGGTGAGTCAAATCGGGGCCAAGCAAGTCGCGAGGAAGCGGGTTCCCCCTTTCATTTTGTCGACGTCGCGGCGGAGTTGGGACTGACGGAGGTGTTGTGGTGCGGCCGTGCCGGCAAGGATCACCTGCTGGATTCAGCGGGCACGGGTGCCGCATTTCTGGATTACGACCGCGACGGGCGGCTGGACATCTATTTGGTAAATGCCTGGCGTCTGGACGGGTCGGAGGTCGTCCTGAAAGGGCGCAATATTCTCTATCGCGGATTGCCAGATGGATCGTTCCGTGATGTCACCGACGAGGCCAAAGTGGGCGGTGAAGGCCATTGGGGTTGTGGAGTATTTGCGGCGGATTATGACGCCGATGGTTGGACGGATTTGTTGGTCACCAATTTCGCACCCAACGTGCTTTACCGAAACCTGGGAGACGGAACTTTTGAAAACGTCGCGGCCGATCTGGGGATCGAAGTGCCCGGCTGGAACACAGGCGCCTCGTTCTTCGATGCGGAAGGGGACGGCGATCTGGACCTCTATATCGCAGCCTACATCGATTGTTCGATGAAAGATGTGCTCGATGCCGAGCGCACGCTGGACTGGAAAGGGCTGGCCAAGGTGGCCTTTGGTCCCTTCGGCTTGACAGGAGCCAAAGATCATTTTTTCCTGGCTGCTGACGATGGCCGATACGTCGACGTCACCGAGAAAGCGGGCTTCGATGATAAGGCCCTCGGGTTCGGTTTTGCCGTGCGCGCCGGAGATTTCGACGAAGACGGCGACAGCGATTTGTACGTGGCCAATGACTCGGACGCCAACTACCTCTACCAAAACCTTGGCACAGGTCGGTTTCGCGAAGCGGGGCTGTGGTCCGGGTGCGCATTCAGCCAGACCGGCGCTGCGCAGGCCAGTATGGGAGTTGCAGTTGGGGATGCCACTGGAGACGGTTTGCTGGATCTGTTTCTCACACATTTTGCGGACGACTATTCGACGTTCTACCGAGGCATCGAGGGAGGATTCTTCGAGGATGCAACGGCACAGATGGGCCTGGCTCAATCCACCTTCACGGCTTTGTCCTGGGGAACAGTTTTGGCCGACCTGGACAATGATGGCGATCAGGATCTCGTCGTAGCCAATGGACACATTTATCCGCAGGTGGACGCCCACCCCCAAGCCGGGACTTCGTACAAGCAGAAAAACCAGATCTTTGAGAATCGAAACGGTATTTTTGTTGAGGTCACCGACGAGGCCGGCCCGGGCTTTCAATTGGCCGAGTCCAGCCGTGGCCTGGCGATGGGCGACTACGATAACGACGGTGATTTAGACCTGCTGATCACGAACCTCGACGCACCTCCCACGTTGTTGCGAAACGACAGCCGCTGTGCTTCGTGGATCACGATCGACGCCCAGGTTCCACCGGGGTCGGCGCAAGTTGGAACAAAGGTCCACGTGACCGTCGCCGGACGCACGCAGACCCGGGATGTAGCGGTGGGAGATTCGTATCTAAGCACGCACGACTCGCGCCTGCACTTTGGGCTCGGATCAACTGAGACTGTCGATACGATTGAGGTCGTGTGGCCGGATGGGCTAAAAAGCGTCCACACTCAGGTTCCCGCCCGCCAGATTCTGACGATCGCCAAAGAGAAATAGAAAACCCGATCGTCAAATTGCGAAGCGGCTGTTTTATGTCGTCCGTCATCAAGCTGATTTTCTGGTTGCATCGCCGAGTTGGATTTGATCAATCTGACACCCGTCTCGGAATATCCCGACGATCGTCTCCCCAGACAACCACTGAGCCCAAAAAAGCCCAATCCGATATCGGACACCGCAATATCGTTCATCTTGGCAAATGAACGACTCCGTAATTGGCGCGTCACTGCGACTGATTTGCCTCAGTCTGTCATGGGCAAGTTTGCGAATGCTCTTTGTCTGTCGGGCTGCGTCGTTCAATGCTCTTCATCCACAGGATAGATAAAAGCTCTTGTCGACTTCCTCAAGTGTCCAAAATCATCCAACACTGGCCATTCGACAAAGTCTCTTTTTTCGGAAATCTCCGTAATGACCGAATTCATCCCGAACATTGTTTAAGATTCGTCAGATTGGCGCCAAGAACCGAATTCTACGGATAATTTCTGGAACCAGACTCCGCTTTTTGGGACCAGCCGCGAATAATGGGACGGTGAAATCGAATAGATGATAGCGTTGATAGATTTTTTGTGTTTGGGAGAGGGAATGAATAAAGGCGACCACTTGCAAGTCGATTTTGGTTTTTACAGACATCATGGTATCGACATGGGCGATGGCTTTGTAATTCATTTTGGTCGAGGTCTGAGTGATCTGGCGAATGCAAAAGTCGAAATCGTCTCGAAGGCAATTTTTGCGCGGGGTCGACCAATCGAAGTCGTGGACGGCACCGTCGGCTTTTCTGCGACTGAAATCGTAGATCGCGCGCGGAGCCGAATGGGCGAGACCGACTACGACCTGTTCGAAAACAACTGTGAGCACTTTGTCACCTGGTGTCGAACCGGTGTAAGCGCCAGTCCACAAATTGAAACTTCAGAAACCGTCGTCCGACAGGCCACGGCGGTCGCTGCCAAACCCGTCTTGCGACGAGTCGTCGCGAACCGCCTCACCAAATCTACCGGTAGCAAGCTCGCAATTAAATTGTCGACGCGAACAACCGGGGCCGCGATTTTCGGCGACGCGACCCAGGCTGTCGCAGAACTGGTCGCGAATTCCATCGGAAAAGACCAAGTCAAAGCGCGACGAATCGGATTGGGAACCGGTGCCGCAACATCCGCGGTCGTGGGATCTGCAATTGGTGGACCTCTCGGCGGAGCCACGACGTTAGGGCTCTGGTTGGCGGGCCAAGTCTTGGCCGATCAAGCTGTCGCGGGCGGCAAGCGCGTCTTCACCCGCATCGTTTCGTTTGGTACCCAAACGTGAGTGACGATTCAGTCTTGATGGTTGAACAATCGTAGTCAGATGCGGTTTTCGTGGGCTATCAGGCCGGACGCTCGACCACTTCAACATTAATCCCGCCAGTCGCGACAACACTCGTGGTTGCCGCGTATCGGCGGTTTAAAGACAAATTTGCTCACGGAGTGATCAACCAGAAAATATGATCGGCTCTGACTCGATACACCCTCGATTGGCATCGGCATTTTTTGTAAATGACCTTCCGAAATGTCAAACCAATAACCGCAATCGCAGTGAACGGTTCGCCCAAACACAAATAGCGTCGAATCGTATTGATGACCGCATTGGGGGCAAATGATTGCCATCTCAAGAGTCCTTTTAAAATGGAGTTGCGCTTGTGTCATCCTGAACCGAGGCACGAGGTGAAGGATCTACGTTCAAAACGAGAAATTCTTTCTGCCGCGGCGGACAAGCTCCTTCAGAATGACTGAATTCGAAGACTGACTTGGAAATGCCTACTGATCCGCGGAGAAAATAAATGGTGCCAAAAAGATAGCGGGGCACTCGGCCGCTAGGTCGCGTTTGGTTTAAGATTGGCGTCTTTTTCGTCGGTTTCACCCGGCAATCAGAGCGCCACGACCGCTATACGTCCGTGCGACACGCACTAGAAAAAATAAGCCCCTGGTTTTGGCCAGGGGCTTAACACGCCCGAGAGGCGTCGGTTAACAGTTTGGCAGTTCAAATCGAACGTTATTCGGGTTCCAAA
>JAHEJI010000128.1 GCA_024638965.1 Planctomycetaceae bacterium | reverse complement strand
CGGTCGTTTGTTGGCCGCTCTTGAAAAGGGTTCGTTTCACGACAAAACTCCGGTTTTTGCTGGGCCAACGCTTTTCCCCGAGTTTCGTGGTCTAAAAACTCATCTCATAAATCAAAACACAATAAAACGTTGAATTCTGAATTCTGAATTCGTGAATTCGAAGGTTTTTGGATAGCTGCCAAGACCCCAATGCGCAGGATTTCGCCGCCACGGCGAACGATCGTTTCGACCCCATCGACTGCATCACAGAGCAGTCTTAAAACTGCGTTGATATCTATGTAAGAGTAGCCGTCTCAGATGAGCGGTTTTCTATGGCAAAATTGGGAAGTTTGACTTCCCATAGACAGGAGAACCAACATGCTATTTCTAGGTATCGACCAACACGCCCGTCAACTTACCGTGTCCCTTCGCAATGAGGATGGCGATGTCATACTGGCTCGGCAGGTTTCGACTCAGCCGGACAAGGTCACGGCGTTCTTTCAACGCTTGACGCAGGATCGACTGCGGTCGGACGAGCAGTTTGTGGCTGTACTCGAAGTCTGCGGGTTCAATGATTGGCTCATCCGTATGCTTGAAGACTACCGCTGTCATCAGGTGATCTTGATCCAACCAGAGGACAGACAAAAGCGCAAGACAGATCGTCGCGATGCCGCCGCATTGAGTGAAGTGCTCTGGGTAAACCGAGGCCGTTTACTGGCTGGAAAGCCGGTGCGCGGCTTGCGAGTCGTGGACATTGCTTCACCTGTCGACCGGGAGAACCGTCGACTGACGATACTCCGCAAAGAAACCCGACAAGCGAGAACTCGTGTGATCAACAAGATTAAACAGATTCTCCGACAACATAATTTGCAGTGGCATATGCCCACCAAAACGTTTCCCACTGTGTCGGCCATCAATTGGCTCAAGAAGTTGGTCTTGCCAGCCCTAGATCGGCTGGAGATGAATCACTTGTTGGATGACTTGGAACATGTTGAAAAACGATTCAAAGAACTGGAACAAGTGGTCGCGGAACGATATCGCGGCAGCGAACAAGCGAAACTGCTGGGAACCATGCCGGGAGTGGGCGGCTTCACTGCGGTCGCTTTGGCATGTCGTGTTGGTCGCGTGGAGCGTTTCCCGCGGGCGAAGAGTCTGGCCAATTACTGGGGACTGACTCCTGGCTGCCGCAACAGTGGAGAGAATGATCAGCGACTGGGTAGCATTACGAAAGCTGGCAGTAGTATGGCCCGCTGGCTGCTGGCCCAGGTCGCTTACCAAGCGTTGCGTAAGGACCCGCGATTGCGAGAGTGGTTCAAACGTATTAAACGGCGGCGTGGTTCTTCCATCGCCCGAGTCGCGGTGATGCGTAAGTTAGCAACCATCATTTGGCAAATGTTGAGCAAAAGAAAAACGTATGCCGAGTGCCGCCAGCACTCGACCGCATAAGCGAATCAATGCAGCCCCTCGGGAATCGGAACAACAAAGCTTAGCGATTAAGAATTGGTGCCTCGATGACACTTGATTCCGGCTTCTTACGAACCTGTCATCCGTCGGAGCCATTCGCTTCGCCCTCCGGTGAGCCCCGACGGATGACAGGACGACGAAGCCTAGCCTGAACATGATGATGAAACTAGAAGGAGACACTACGAACTAAGATTCGGCCAAGGTTGTTCGATCCAATCCGCCACGGCGGATTGAGATCCCTCCCGTTTGGGCCAACTCGAATGAAGCCGTTGATGCGGACTTGATCGCAAGCGATCCCGGCCGTACGTTGCGTTGAATGGAGTGGCCCTTACGGTGAGGAATTCGCATTAGATACATCCGTGTCTGTCACAACCAGACAGAGCCTCTCAAGATGACTTGAGCGGTACCTCACGAAGGAATGTTTTGGGAGCAATCGCAAAGACAAGAACGATTGCAACTTCTCGCGGCGACGACGATCATGGCGGAAACCTCAATACTCAACACTCAGTAACTGAATTCAAATCACACAATTTTCGAAAAAGGATCAACGTCCAGCGCTAAATGTACCCACCGACCCAATAGGAATCCGTCCTCACTTGACAAACTCTTACAGGAACGGCTTCATCGACCGAAGCGAGTTCAGGGAATTGATTGACCAGAAAATCGATCTGAAGGAAATGGACAAATGTCCTTCAAGCTCGATGCAAAGCCCGACAAGATTCTTAGATTGACATCGTGGAGATCGTGGGTTCAAGTCCAGTACCGCCCACTGGCAAAGCCTTAGACCTTATGGTTTAAGGCTTTTTCTTAGCGCGTCAGGCATGACGCGAAGCGTCTTGGCGGACGCTTAATCGCTGATGAGGGAAAGCGAACCAGAAGTTGAATGGTCGGGTGCAATTCCCGATGGAGGCCTTGAGTCAGGAACTTCTAAAGACCGAAAACGCCGCCAACACGCAGCAGAGACGGGAATCTGGTAAAGTTGAGTTGAGCGCGTATTGCTCGATTTGTAGCGGGTCCGAAGGCATAAAATAATCCGATGCAAGGCGCCGCATGCTCATTTTACTTTTGAAAAACAAATGCCGCCACGAGAGACCAACGATGCACCAATATTTATCCAAGTTGATTGTCGTATGTAGCGTTGCTGTTTGGCCTGTAAACGTTTGGACGCAAGACCAAGCTACTATCCAATCTGCTGCACAACCGATCACCCAGGAATCGCTGAATAAACTGGGGGAAGTCGTTGCAGATTACGTTGACAGGGAATTCGCGGTCGGCGCGGAACTGCTTGTTGTTCAACATGATAAGCCGGTATTCCACAAGGTGTATGGACAGTCCGACCGCGTTGACAAAAAGCCTTGGACAAAAGACACGATTTGCAATATCCGATCCATGTCAAAGCCGGTGACAGGCATGGCAGCGCAAATACTAATTGACCGCAATCAGCTCGGGCTTGACGACGCGGTGAGCAAGTATTTGCCTGGTTTCGACAACGACAAATCCCGATCCATTACGATCAGACAATTGCTAACGCATCGCTCGGGATTGCCGCTGACAATCTTGAAAGAAAAGATCGATGAGTATCCAAACCTCTTGGAACAAGCCAATGCCACCGGTAACAATGGTCCGGAATTTGCGCCGGACAGCAAATTCTGGTATAGCGATGCTGGCTCTGATGTTTTGGGTGCAGTTGTCGAGAAGGTAAGTGGCCAGAAGCTTGATGAATTTGTAACTGCCGAAATTTTTCAGCCGTTGGAAATGAATGACACTTTCTACGGTATCGATCCGAGCGATCCAAGATTTGCCCGCATCGGAAGTTTGCACGTTGGTACCGCGAACGCATGGGCGCGCTTCTGGAAACCGGAAGACAAGGCATTTTATCCGTTTGCATGGGGTTCGCAGACGATCTACTCGACGCCCGCAGACTATACCAGGTTTTTGACGATGCTGATGAACGGCGGCAAAACGGGCGAGCGACAAATTCTATCGAAGGACGCAATGGCGCGCATCATGAAACCCGTTTCGCCGATGAAAATGCTCGGCTCGGACCAGCGATATCCTACCGAGTTTCGCGGTATGGAGGCGTTGTATGGCCAGATGATGATCCTCTACCGCGAAAAAGACAATGACCAATCGACCCCCGCGATTTTTGGGCACAGCGGATCTGATGGAACGGCCGCATGGGTGTGGCCCGATCGCGAACTGCTGGTTCTCTATTTCACTCAGTCGCGGGGAGGAACATCGGTGTTAAGACTGGAGGGCGAAATCGATCGCCTGTTGATTCACCCAGGCGAGGCAGTCGTCGCGGAGGCGATCCCGGACAAATATAAGCCGTACCTTGGTACGTTCATTGCCAACTTTGCAGCATTCGATAATGAGGAATTCACGGTCAAAGTAAAAAACGGCAAACTGACTCTGGATATCCCCAGTCAAATGGCGTTCGAATTACTCGAGCCAAACGACAAAGGCGAATGGGCGTTCGCGATCGCACCAAAACAGGTAACCGTATCGTTCGATCGCAATGATGCGGATCACGTGGACCTTTTAAGACTGCATCAAGCCGGCCAAACATTCGAAGTGCCCCGCAAGGGAACGGCACGGGCCAGGGAGTTGGCGAAAAATCGTGTCGTTTCCGATGAACAAATGCAGGCTTTGGTCGGCACGTATTACGATGAAGAAGCCAAGGCAGATGTTGAAATCTTCGTGAAAGACAAGGTGCTTAGCGTCAAGGCTCCGCCTAATTTGGAATTACAACTTCGTCCGGCTTTGGAAGAAGGCCGCTGGTTTGTCAAACAGAGTCCGGCGATGTCATTGACTTTCGAACGCGATAAATCTGGCAAAGTCATATCGATGACTCGGCACGTCGGCGACCAGACTCGAGTGATGAAGCGCAAAGAATAATTGCAATGAGCACGTCCAGATGTCTGGCCCAAATCAATCAACGCTTGTCTCGTTGCTCTGCAAAGGGAACGGACCAGGTGCGCGTCGCGACCGCCAGGTTCACGCGACCACGCGATGCCAACCCAACTTGGAGTGCTCTACTCGTCAACGATCTTGTTGGGAATTTCTTCGCCTTCTGGAACAAAGATCATTGAAATCGAATTAACACAATGGCGGATGTTTTTGTCCGTCAATTGTTCGCCTTCGAAGACGTGACCCAGGTGGCCGTCGCAGTTTGCACACAAAATCTCAACGCGGAATCCATCCGCATCAGGTTCCCGTTTGACCGCCTCGGGAATCTCGTCGTCGAAACTTGGCCAACCACATCCCGAATGAAATTTTTGTCTTGACTGATAAAGCCGGGCGTTACATTGTCGGCAGATGTAGGTGCCAGGTTGATCGAGATCCGTGTATTCGCCGGTTCCCGGCATTTCGGTTCCTTTGCGCAAGATCACATCGGCTTCTTGTTCGTTAAGTTCGTTGTACTTCATGTGTTAGATGCCTAGAGTTGGTTGTTTGTTGTGTTATATCGGCGTGCACCAGTGGACGCAAATTAACACAATGACGATCGAGATTCAGACGGTCGTGATCTGGATTGTCCTTTGGTCAAAAAAACACCGAACCCAAATTGAGTCCGGTGCTCGAGATTGATAATTCGCAAATGCGACGAACTAAGCATTATTTTCGTCTTTGCTTGCCGCCTCTTCGGTAGCTTCGGCCGCCGGTTCAGCCGCTACCTCTTCTGCGACAGCTTCATCAACAGGCTCATCCGCTGTTTCCGCAACGACTTCTTCTTGGGCTTCCTCGGAGGCAGCGCTAAACAACGGTCCGCTTGCGCCAAGGCCGCCCTTGAGATCCGTGCGCGGTTTGCCGGCGGGTGTCGGACTCGCCACTTCGCCCCCTCCATGTTCTTTCGCTGCTGCAGCTTCTTCTTCGTCACTCCAGTCGACTCGGCGTTTGGAGAGACCAATTTTGCGATCTTCCGTGTCGACTCGAAGGATTTTCACCTCGAGTTCGTCCCCGACTTTGACAAGATCTTCCGGGTTTTCAACTTTGTGATCCGCCAACTCGGAAATATGCAGCAGGCCTTCGAGACCGTCTTCCAGGCCAACAAACACGCCAAAGTTTGTGATCTTGGTGACGGCGCCTTTGATGATTTGACCCGGTTGGTAACGGCCAGGGATATCGGAACTCCAAGGATCTTCGTTCATCTGCTTGAGACCTAGTGCGATTCGACGTCGGTCGGTGTCAACCGCAAGAATTTTGCATTCGAGTTCCTGCCCTTTCTCAAGCATCTCATTCGGATGGCTGATCTTTCGAGTCCAGGACATATCCGAAACGTGCAGCAGACCATCGATGCCTTCTTCAAGTTCGATAAACGCACCGTAGTTGGTGAGGTTGCGAACTCGGCCTTTGATAACTTCGCCGATCGGATATTTGGCTTCGACTTTGTCCCAAGGGTTGTCCTGGGTCTGCTTCATGCCGAGCGACATCTGTTCACCCGATTTGTCGATACCCAACACGGCAACTTGAATCTCGTCGCCAATATTGACCAGTTCACTGGGGTGATTCACACGTTTAACCCAGGACATTTCCGAAATGTGAACCAAGCCTTCAATGCCCGGTTCCAGTTTTACAAACGCACCATAGTTCATGACGTTGACAACTTCGCCGGTGTGAACCGTGTTGATGGGGTACTTCTCTTCGACATTGTCCCAGGGGTTCGGCAACATCTGTTTCATGCCGAGAGCGATCTTGATTTTCTCCCGGTCGATGTTGAGGACGATGACCTCGACTTCCTGATCCATGGAGACCATTTCCGAGGGATGAGAAATCCGCGTGTGTGACATATCGGTGATGTGCAGCAAACCGTCGATTCCACCCAGGTCGACAAATGCACCAAAGTCCGCGATGTTCTTGACGACACCCTTGCGAATTTGTTTGACTTCCAATTCGGCCAATAGTTTTTGTTGTGCGTAAGTTCGTTCTTTCTCGATTAACGAACGACGACTGACGACGATGTTGCGACGTTGTTCGTCGATTTTGAGAACCTCGCACTGGACTGCACGACCGATGTAGTCACCGATATCGCCCGGTCGTCGAATGTCGACCTGGCTGGCCGGCAGGAATACTTGAACACCGATATCAACGAGCAAACCGCCTTTGATTTTTCGAGTGCAGGTGCCCGTGACGATGTCGCCTTCGGTGACTTTCGAAATCACCTCTTTCCAGTGAATGATGTGATCCGCTTTACGTTTGCTGACCGCGATCAATCCAGCAGGATCGTCGGCCGATCCCATTTCGTCTTCAAGGTCTTCGATGAGAACCTTAATCACGTCACCAACCTGAGGTGGATCTTGCGTGTCTTCCCATTCGTTTCGCGGGATCGTTCCTTCACTCTTAAATCCTACATCAACCACAACTGCTTCATCGTCAACGCGGACGATCTTGCCTTCGACGATTTCGTTGATCGTGTATTTCTGCTCCGCTCCAATTCCATCAGGAAAATAGATCTCGGCCAATTCAAGTTCGTCGACGCCTTCTACCGTGGTGGAAAACAAGTCGCCCATTTGTTGGGAAATGTCGTCGTCTTCAAGCGTGTTGATCAGGTTCTGATTTACCATTAGTTCTCTTTTGGGACATCTCTGCTGAGACAACGAAATGCGACGCGACTTTTGGTTAAAGGGACGTCAATGACGATTCGAGCAGCAGCTCTGTCCAACGTTGCATGCGTTTTTGCATGGCAAAAGGCTGAAGTAACCGGCCAATCTGTCCCATCCAAGAAGGTGACAAATCAACCACGAACTCTTAAAGTTATCAGATCGGTTGCAACTAATCAACGCATTAATCGAACTCGTCGCGGGTAAGCTTTTTCGTCGCGATGGCCGCTTTGAGTTGGCTTTTTTCTGGCGGAAGTGCCCAGTTCACCGCAGAGACCCGGTACGGGGGAAGTGGGGTGGCCGGTTTGAAAGTTAGTTTTTTGCCAATCTGGAGAGATGTCACCTGTCGCCCGACAGATCAAAAACAGCAACAATCGCACACAAGTACCGGGGAAACAACAAAATTTGAAGAGAAAATTCGCGAACCCGGTGATCGGGCTGCGCATCATTTCAAGCGTCGGTAAGTAAAAAGCGGTTTTTACGAGGCATCTGGCGATTTTCTCAGATTCCGATTGATTCGGAGGGGAATCGACGACACAATACGAATGTTGGGTCGTGCTTACGCGGCACGACAGTTGATACCTGACCACGAATCATTCTCGGCTCCGATTCGTGCGACGGATTGATCCTAAACGAAAGGAGGTGTCTTTGTGAAATATTTCTGTACTAGCCGACGAGGTGGCAAAGCCTAACAACAGGCTGCCGGCGGGTTGCCTGTGGCAAGCCACCGCTCGTCGGGATCTAGACTTAGATCCCTTACGAATAAGCCCGCTTCCGATTCGTCGGGAGCGGGTGTTTTTTGTTGATGCTTGCATAAACTCAGTCATCTGATCGCGGCAAGTTGCAGACACGGATTCTGAATGCTATCAATCCAGAAAAATCGGCTTTTCCTAGATCGCCCTTTTTTCATATAGCCCGATAAGTGCATGCAATTCTGAGCCGGTGTTAGAGTTTGTCGAATATTTGGTCTTTAGGGATTAACTTTTGAAGCCTGACTGGACGATCTCACATTTACTTCGAGTTTTTTCGAATTTGAAGATCGCCAGGCGGCAATCATCGCATTTGCAATTTTGCCGATTACAGCAGAACAGGACATTCCACGGCGATGTGGAACATATTTTTTCACGGAGGAACTACTATGCGTCGGCTTGTTACCGCAGCGCTTTTGGCCATGGCCTTGAGCAGCAGCGTTGGATGCTTTTTGCCGATCTACGACGCGGATCCCGCTATACGTGCTCGCCAATTGATTTACACATCTGAAGATCTGCGTGCGTTGCGAGACGAATGGCATCGTTTTTGGTTCCTCGACCAACCAGACCATATGAATCCGCTGCGAACACACGGCGGGCTTCTCTAAACGAACATCCAAGGATGGTGACGGCTCATCGGTTGAGTCAGAATTGACTAAAACGCCAGGCAAGATGTCTGGTGTTTTTTTCGTTGTTTTTTGTTCAGTTTTGTAGACCTATTCAAACGAGCAGATCTTGCGCCGCGAACTGCGCCGCAAACGCGATCTTCTTCACGTCAATTCCTTGTTCTTCCCGCTTACTTTTAGTAGCCTCAGCTCTCCGTCGAATCTCAAGATCCTGCACGTGAATGAAGAATGAAGAACAAGGAAGGCAGAATGACGAATTGAGTCGGGATTCATGATGGGCAACGTCTGGATTCTGTACTTTGCGTCGATGATCGGGTAACGCCTCCCCAATAGACCTACGAATGCGAGCAAGACTAAAATCCGTTTCTTTGCCAAAGATTTTGAACCTATGAGAGTTTTATCAGGCATCCAGCCAACAGGTCGTCCACATTGGGGCAATTATTTCGGAGCGATCAGGCAATACATCGATTTGCAGACCGAAGAATTCGCTTATTACTTCGTGGCTAACCTGCATGCCCTGACGACGATTCGCGACAAGGAACAGCTACACCAAAATTCGATTGACACGGCGCTGGACATGCTAGCCCTGGGGCTGGACCCAAATCACGCGGTACTTTTCATTCAGTCCGATGTTCCAGAAGTCTCCGAGTTGTGTTGGATCTTGATGTCAGGTGCGCCGATGGGTCTGCTGGAGCGTTGTGTATCGTATAAGGACAAACTTGCCAAAGGGTTGACTTCCGTTACAGGACTGTTCACCTACCCGGTCCTTCAAGCGGCCGATATTCTGGCGTACGACTCGGACATCGTTCCGGTTGGCGCAGATCAGACTCAACACATCGAAGTATGTCGCGACATCGCGCAGGGATTCAATCACCAGTTCGGCGAGGTTTTCGTCATACCGAGAGCAAAGGTTCTCGATTCCAGTGCTAAAGTTCCAGGCACCGACGGCGAAAAAATGTCGAAAAGCTACGGTAATTTCATCGAGGTTTTCGAGGACGAAAAATCGGCTCGCAAAAAAGTCATGCGAATTGCAACCGACTCGCGACCGATGGAGGAGCCGAAAGATCCGGACACCGACCACCTCTATCAGTTGTACTCGTTGTTTGCAAATGACAAGGAGCGAGAAGAGATGGCGGCATTGTACCGCAAAGGAGGTTTCGGTTACGGAGACGTCAAAAAATCGCTTGCCGATGCGGCAGCGAACTATTTTGCTCCTGCCCGGGAACGGCGGGCCGAGCTGGCTGCTAAACCTGAAGAGATTCGACAGATTCTGGGAGACGGAGCCGCGACAGCCAGGAAAAAAGCGAGTCAGGTGTTGAAACGCGCTCAGGAAGCTTGTGGTTTGAAATAGTTCCCCCGAATTCGGCTTCGGCGTAAGATGGTGTTGAAGTTGCAATTGAGCGTTGTGTCGCACGCGCCTCGCGGAAAGTTTTTTTGGGCCTGCCTAATGAATGTCGTTGGAATTGGTACGGATATTATCGAATGTGAACGCATTGCAAAGATGATCGCGAAACATGATGTGATGTTTATCGATCGTGTGTTTACGCCTGTAGAAGTCGAATACTGTGGGAAACGAAGATCGGCGGTACAACATTATGCCGGGCGATGGGCGGCCAAAGAGGCAATCTTGAAAGCCATGGGAACCGGTTGGGCCAAAGGTATCAAGTGGCGAGATCTGGAGATCCAGACCTTGCCCGGCGGTCAGCCCGTGGTTCAACTAGACGGTGTGGCCAAAGAGATTTGCGATTCCAAAGGCATCTCGAAAATGTTGATCAGCATTTCACATACCCGAGGTTACGCGACCGCTTTTGCGACCGCGATTGGTCGGCCAACCCCGTCCCAGGAATTTGATCAAGGCTGATATGAACGACGGCGGCCGACCAGAACAGGATTCCTCGCCTGCAACCGAGACGGGCAAAGCCAAAAAGTCGATTTGGAAAGCCGAGCTTCCTTTAGAGCGTGAAACATGTTGGTTTATCCTGGTTAACGCGCTTGATGTTTTCATGACTTACATCTTGCTCAACCTGGAAGGCTTTCGCGAATCCAATGCGCTCGCGAATTACTTTCTTTCGCGATGGGGCATTCGCGGCATGGTTTATTTCAAGTTTTCGATTGTTGCGTTTATCACAATCGTCTCTCAGATCGCCGCCCGAAAAAACATTCGCGGCGGTCGCTGGCTACTGAATTTTGGAACGTTCGTGGTTAGCTGTGTAGTCATTTACAGCTGTTATCTAATGATCAGCTGGCTCGGCCCGAAGGGATAGAATCTGGCGCATCGGTGTAGGAACCAGTGTCCAAGGGTCAGAATATTTGGACACGCCCAAGAATTCGCGCGCACAAATCGGCGGCGGGCGCGAAAATCGCCGTTTTTAAAGCGATACTAGTTTGAGGCAACACATTTCTTGGTAAAATGCAGATTGGTATTTCGACACCCCAGACGTGCTTTTCATCGGAGTGGAATTATGTTGCGAATCAAATCAGTCTCGGTTTATCTGATGGTCGCAGTGATTGTCTCAGGTTTTTCTCTTCCAACGATGGTCGATGGACAGCATTGGGCTCAACCCAGCTATTATCCGTCCAGCAGCGTCAAGCCGATGTGGGAATACTATGGAATCAATCCGTATACTCGTTACTATCCTGTGCGGCCGTTTCCGATCTGCCGCCAAGTCGTTGTGCCCCCATCCGCCGACGCGCCGGATTTCCAGCCTGAAGGACTTTCAGTGCAGGTGAATCAACCACGCTCAGATGCTGAATCCGTCGACGAACCGAAAGAGCAAAGGTCTCTTAGCGACATGCCGGTCATCGATCTGGCTCAACCAAAATCATCCAAGCCTGGAACCGATGTTAGTGATGAAGAATTGGCACGCTTGAGAAAAGAAATGGCCGCGCAATTGGAAGCGAGTGAGGCCGAAAAAGCAGCCTTAAGGGCTGCCTTGGATGCACAGCGTCAAAAGGCCCGAGTGATGGAAGAACGATCTCGAGCCGCAGAACGCCGGGCAAATTTGTCGGAGAAAAAGTCGCGAGAACAATTGAAAAAGGCCGAAGACCTGACGGCTGAACTTCAATACCAATCCGACGACCTCAAAAGAAAGCTCGCAGATACGATCGCAAAACAAAAGGCAATGCAGAGTTCGCCGAAAGGAAGTGATCCGAAATCGGCCCAACAGGAAAAGGCTCAACTGGAACTTATGCGAAAACAACTCTTGGAGGAAAAACAAAGGCTCATCGCTGAAAAGCAAACGCTTACTGCCACTTTTGAGGAAATGGCAAAAAAACAAAAACAAATGGCAGAGCAGAAACAAGAAGCCAAGCAAGACGAAGCCAAAAAACCTCAAGCCGAGAAAAAGAAGCCGGACTCGAAGAAACGGCCGCCTGGACAAGCGACCGATGCCCGCTCCCAAATTAACCGGCTGGAAAACCAACGAGAACGCCAAATTAAGCAATTAGGCCAACGGCTTAAAAATCGCTACGATCAACGGATCAGCCGCTTGAAAAAGTCCGACAAGGATTATGAAGAAGAAAAGAAGAATCTGCAGAAACAGATGGAAAAAGAAATCGAATCCATGACCAAAAAGATCAACGATCGGATTGATAAGAGAATCGAAGCCCTCAAACGCGACTTGGAAAACAAAAGCGTGCTGTAAAACAAAAGCGTGCTGTAAAACAGGCCTTGTCAGTGAAAGGCGTTAACCTGTTCGAACAAGAAGTTGTAACGAAACGGCCCAGTTTTTATACTGGGCCGTTTGCTTTTTTTGGCCGATGTATTTTCGATAAAATTTCGATTAGTAATCGCCACCCACAACTACCTACGAAATGAACAACAGGAAGGAAGTTTGTGGCCCTGCCACTCATCGCGTTCATGTCCGATATCAAAGCTCCCGAAAATGTCCAGTTGCCTTTGTTCGCTGGCGTCGATGTCGGCGGAACGAATATCAAGGTCGGCCTTGTCGACAATGATGGGCAAATCGTCGCTACGACTAAATTTCCGACGCAACAGGAGCTTGGTCCTCAAGCGGCAATCAATCAGGCCAGGAGCGTCCTCGACCAACTCATCGATGAATCACCTTTTTCCTGGCCGGATGTGGAAGCTGCCGGTTTAGGGACGCCTGGCCCAATGGACATTTCCCGCGGATTGATTTTGACGCCGGTGAATCTACCCGGTTGGCGTAATTTTCCTGTTCGGGATGCGCTTTCCATCGCCCTGGACAAACCCGTTACATTTGCCAATGACGCCGCCGCAGCGGCCTACGGGGAATTTTGGGTCGGAGCGGGCCGAAATCATGACAGCACAGTGCTGATTACTTTGGGAACGGGAGTAGGCGGTGGAATTATCGTGAATAATCAACCGATCGACGGCTCCCACAGTCACGGATCAGAAGTGGGCCACATCGTCATCGATTCAACCGATGCCGCCCGGATGTGTGGATGTGGCCACAAGGGACATCTGGAAGCGTACGCCAGTGCGTCAGCGATCGTCGCTCGGACTCAGGAGGTTTTGACCGAGCGACGAAATAGCATTTTGACCCAGCTGATTGGCGAGGCGTCACCACTTTCGGCCCTGATGGTTTCCGAGGCTGCTGCTGGCGGTGACGATTTGGCCTGTCAAATCGTTGCAGAAACCGCTATCTATTTAGGTCGTGGAATCACGATTTTGGCTCATGTGATTGATCCATCGGCTTTCTTTCTTGGCGGAGCGGTCGACTTTGGTGGAGCTGAAACGGAGCTTGGAAGACATTTTCTCGACTTGGTATGCGCTGAAGTCAAGAAAAACTCCTTCCCGGTTATTGCTGACCAGCTAACAATTGAGTTCGCGCAGCTTGGTTCCGAGGCAGGATTTGTAGGCGCGGCAGGCTTGGGCCGTATCGAGCACCTGAAAAAGATCGCTCAACGATCTTGAAACGAAGCAACATTCTGTTGTGAAACTTTAATCCGGTTCCAACCTTGGGGCCAACGCGAGCTGTCGCTCGGACGGAACACTGACAATCACCCACTTGCATTTCGACTGATTGAGCCGCATGGCCAGAATTGACCAAAAATTTATTCGCAACTTTTGCATCATCGCCCATATCGATCACGGTAAGAGTACGCTTGCGGATCGGATGCTGGAACATACCGGCACGATTACCGAACGTGAAATGCAAGACCAGGTTCTCGATGACATGGACCTTGAGCGCGAGCGCGGCATTACTATCAAGGCCCGCGCGGTTGCAATGAAGGTTGAACACGAAGGCCAACAATACGAACTGAACCTGATTGACACGCCCGGCCACGTTGATTTTCAATACGAAGTTTCACGTTCACTCAGTTGTTGCGAAGGCGCTTTGTTGCTCGCCGACGCCTTTCAAGGCGTTGAGGCTCAAACGGTTGCTACCGCTTACGCCGCGTTTGATCACGAACTTGAAATTATCCCGGTAATTAACAAGATGGACTTGACTTATCAACGCGCCGATGAAGTTGCCGAAGAAATGGAGCACACGTTAGGAATTGACGTGGAAAAAATCGTGCGAGTCAGTGCAAAATCTGGCCTGAATATTGATCTGCTCATCGACTCCATCATCAAGAATGTTCCACCTCCAACTGGCGACCGTAACGAGCCGCTTCAAGCAATGGTTTTTGATTCTCATTACGACGAGTTTCGTGGTGCGATTATTTACGTCCGCGTCATGAACGGAACCGTCAAAAAAGGACAGAAGATCCGTCTGCTTCGCGCCGGAACGAACCACGAAGTTCAAGAGCTTGGGCAATTCACTCCCAAACAGACGCCTTGCGATTCGCTTGTGGCCGGACAGGTGGGTTACATCATCGCCAACATCAAATCGCTGGATCAAGTCAATATCGGTGATACTGTCAGCATTCCTGGCGATCGCACTCCAGAACCTCTGGCCGGTTACCAGGAACCGAAACGAATGGTTTACTGTGGCTTGTACCCGTCCGATGGGCAGGATTTTTCTGAACTTCGCGATGCACTAAACAAGCTCGCTATCAACGATCCAAGTTTTGAATTTGAACCCGAATCAAGTGACGCGCTGGGATTTGGTTTCCGGTGCGGTTTTCTGGGCTTGCTGCACATGGAGATTATCCAGCAACGGCTCGAGCAGGAATCAGATGTCGACCTGGTCCAGACGGCTCCGAATGTGACTTATGAGGTTCTCAAAAAAACAGGTGAAATCGTCGAAATTCACAAGCCTCAGGACGTTCCCGAAGCGGGGGACATCGAAGAATTTCGACAACCGATCGTACGCGTGAATCTGATCCAACCGGAACAATATCTTGGCCCCGTCATTCAGCTTTGTCAGGAACGACGCGGGATTCAAAAGAACCAGGAATACCTCTCATCCACACGCGTTATGCTGACTTACGATCTGCCGTTGGCCGAAGTGATTTACGACATGCACGACAAGCTCAAGAGCATTACTCGAGGCTACGGAACAATGGATTATGAGTTGGTCGGTTACTTCCCCGAAGACCTTTGCCGGATCGACATTCTGGTTAATGGAAATCGAGTCGATGCGCTGAGCATCATTTGCAACCGTGGCGACGCCGAAAAACGGGGGCGAGCTGTGGTCAAGACACTTCGCAACGAAATCAGTCGGCACATGTTTGAGGTGGCCGTGCAGGCTGCGATTGGCACTCGCGTGATTGCTCGTGAAACCGTTAAGGCGCTGCGTAAGAACGTGACGGCCAAATGTTATGGCGGCGATATCAGTCGAAAACGTAAGCTCTGGCAGAAGCAAAAAGAGGGCAAGAAACGAATGAAGTCGATCGGTTCCGTTGATATCCCTCAAAAGGCGTTTATGGCTGTGCTGCAAACGGGCGATGAGAAGAGGTAACGACACTGCAGTTTTTTCTTTGATCTCGATGGAACTGGAATTCAATCCGCGAATGATGGCGGATTGAATGTGACAGCTTTTTCGTTTATCGCCGTGATCTTGGGTTTGTCAGAAAGCCTATTTGTAGGTTCAGTGTCCTCAAATTTACACCGTTTCTTCACGCTGAACGGCTTAAGACCCAATTGAGGACAATTGTGGCTACGCTTTTCTGAAATCTAGTCATTAAAAAACGCGAAGTCATCACCGCCGGCAGTTTGGTGGCAATCGATGCATCCTTGGAATCGACCTGCGACTTTCAGATTGCCTTTGTCAGGGCCCGTCGTCGCGATCGAACCGTCGGCGTTGTATTTAGCCCAATACCAGTCTTTGCCCGCTGGGTTGAAACCCTGGCTCTTATACATCACGGTCACGGAATTCATGGATTGATCGGCATCGTAATTTTCCTTGATAATAACCGAACCGACAGGCAACGTTTCCGTATTTCCCGCCGCGACGCGATTAAGGTACATCTTCACCAGTTCGCCGTGTGGGCTCTGGCCGTTAGTAAAGTCGCCCGATTGCCCCGGAACCGGCGCCCAGTTTTTGTAGTTGTTTGCGCTTAAGTAACGCCAGAATCTCTGTTCGAAAGGTGTCGTAGGCGTTGAATTCTGAATCGCTGAACCCTGCGTTGCTGCAGTACCCTCTGTCGTTGGATTCTTCTTCGACGAACCTTGTACCGCTGACGTGTTCGTGCCGACTTGACCGAGACTCGTTTCTGTAGCGAACGAAAATGCGAACGCAATTACAACTGCCAAGACCAGAGAGTTTGTATCCATGACCATTCCTTTTTTAACCGTTATCTTGGGTGACTCAACGTACGATTCCAACACAGAGATTCTAAAGTGTTTTTCCAACGTTTGCAGCTACGAAGCCGAGCCAACATTTAGCTTCATCAAAAACCCAAGCACTTTCTTCGAAAACGGAGTTAGCCGCGTTTTGTTGTACTGATCACCGACTTTGCGAATCGCGTCTGCCTGGGTTGGGTAGGGATGAATCGTCGAACTGATTTTTCCCAGGCCAATGTCGTTTTTCATTGACAACGTCAATTCGGAAATCAGGTCGCCGGCATGTTCGGCGACGATGGTTGCGCCGACGATTTTGTCGGTCCCCTGTTTTACGTGAACCTTTACCATGCCTTCCGGCTGACCGTCCAAGATTGCTCGATCGAGATCCTCAAAGTGTTGTGTATAGGTGTCAATTTCGAGGCCCGCTTCTGTGGCGTCTTTTTCGTACATGCCGACGTGTGCAATCTCGGGAGAAGTATACGTGGCCCAGGGGATAATCAGATCGCTGGCTTTTTTCCTGCCAATGGGCCCGAGCGCGAACAACGCATTTTGAATGACGATCCGAGCCTGAAAATCGGCAGCATGCGTAAACTTGTATGTCGAGCTGATATCACCCGCTGCATAGATACGCGGATTGCTGGTCTGCATAAAGTCATTGACGGCGACACCGCGTCGATCGAATTTGACTTTGACCGTTTCCAGATTCAACCCGTCCGTATTGGGTGCACGACCGACGGCAATCAGCAGTTGATCCACGACAACGTCGTAAGTTTGATCACCGCGCGAACCAGTCACACGAATCCCGCCGTCATCGCCGCGACTGATTTCCATGTCCTTGCTGTCAGTAATTAGGTTGATGCCGTCTCGTTTTAACTGCTTCTGGACAATTGCAGCAGCTTCGGGATCTTCGAGGGGCAAGATGTGATCCGCCATCTCGAACAAAAAAACTTCACTGCCAAACCGCGCAAACGACTGGGCCATCTCGGCTCCAATCGGTCCGGCTCCGACGATACCCAATCGTTTCGGCAACTCGGTTAATGAAAACAGGTTTTCGTTGGTCAAATAGTCGACCGAATCCAGACCCGGGATGG
>JAHEJI010000009.1 GCA_024638965.1 Planctomycetaceae bacterium | reverse complement strand
GGGCAGCGGCGTAATCCAATCAATCGTAGCTCAACCGTTTACTCCTCCCGCGCGGACGGTGAAAGCCATGCCACCGGTTTTGGCCTCTTTCAGAAATTGTCCCATTAACTTGTTGATTTGCCGAGTTTCTGACGAGAGCTAACAAACGACCGTATTTCGAATAGACTTTCCGGCTCAACGCCCAAATCGCTTCAACGGATAGTCCAGTACATTCCACCATTGTCTCTGCATCCGCTGGTGAAACCAATAAATACGAGTGCCAACTGGAAACAGAGGATGGCATTTCGGCAAAATGCCGTATCAATGGAGTTGACTTACGATTTGTCGAATGGCACATTATTTGTCATCAAGACCACAGGCGACCTAGTCGAAGTGCATCAGTTACAGCGAGAACTCACGGCCAGTACCTTTCGATATTGAGGAGTGCAAGCAGCCAATTCAAAAAGACGATGAGATTCGCAATTTTCTGGGCTTGGACGACTTGTCAAATTAACGCCGATCAGACAATTCAAATGATTGATAGATTTGCCACCATTAGGCGACCCCAAGTTGATCCGGCGATTCTGAGTCCAATAGCGCTTTTGAAAACCAGCGTTTGTTGGCCGACATCCCTGACCTGTCGTGACAAGAAGAAATTACCGCTTCGACATTGACTATGAAACGCAAACTCGCCATTGCTATTTGCCTTCTCTTCCTTGCCTCCGGTCTAATTCGTATCGGCGTTGGCTGTATGATGATCGGACAAGCGGCGGGCTGGTGGGCGCAAGAGGGTGAAGCCGCAGAGGCGCTGGCCGATACTCAGCGCTTCATTAGCGAGAAGAAGTCAAATATCGTCGGCTTCACGCCCATCTCCTATTTTGCCTTCATTCTGTTCATGGGATTGACGATTAGCCTTGGTGCCATCGGGCAGATTTGGCGTAAACAGTGGGGCTTGGTCTTGATCGGCATATATCTGCTCAGCCACGGGTGGTTATTCGTCAATTTCATGACCGTCAATCCGAAAATCGCCCTTCTCGGACTGGCTAGCCTGCTCACACTGATTCTGTTTTGGGCCAACCGTCGGCCCAAACTGGACGGTGGGTCGATGTCGGGGCCTTAGTTTTCGTCAACCTTAGTTGTCAAATTCCGGTAAACAATTCAAATTTATTCACAGATTTTAATGGTTGAGGCACTCGGTTTGTTCCGGATTGGCACTTCACAATGAGCGAGTTCATGACCTTGTGAATGTTGTTGGAAGACGTGGCAAAATGGTGCCAACTTGAAGTCCAATGTCAAACCAATCGGGTGAATTCAAAACTGAAGTGCAACGATTTGGACCGAGAAAAATGGGCATTGAATATCGGCGTTGCAGGAACTCAGACGATCCTTAATATCGAAATTAAACCAAGGTTTCTTGTGTTCGAAAGCCTTTAGCTAAGCCGGTATCATTTCCAGTTGAATCACAAACACTGATACCCATACACCATGGCTCATGACGTGCAACGATTTCTTCCGCCCGCCTTAACCATCCTAGAGTCTCCTCGAGCACATATGATTTGTCTATTTCGGATATTAAGTCAAGGGCTTGATTCGCTGTATTCGTACCACGCAAGATCAAATCTGATTTGGAAAACGTTCCATCAATACCCTCCTGGCTGAGTTCTGAAAGTTCGAAATAAATTCGCGCGGCCAGAGCCAACGTGTCAACGCTTGGATTTTCTTTGACCACCTGCTCGATTTCAGCCGGAACCAGACGGTATTCCTCCAAACGGATCATCGAATCGAATAATCCAGAGGCGTATATCGCCACCATGCAATCATCCATGGCGGCGGCACGCTCAACGAGGGGGCCAGCGAAACAAACGACTTCAATACCACTTGTGGCTCGGACGATTTGTATTGGGCCGCACATGGTGAGGTGTTTGCCTATCAACTCTCGGATCCTGTCGTTCAATTCGAAGACGGCAACTGCGCCAGTCGGGTTTGGAGGCGACGATACAATTAGTGTTGATATCGAGGCCAGCAGACAGAACGATAACGCGACTCTCAATTTGCGCGGAAGTCTGTTCAATTTCTCAACTGGCGTCTACGTCACGCTACCGGGCATCATGCCGCTTTCGACGGTGGACGCGGTTCAGAATTTTGCACTGCCCAGCGGCTCGGACCCCGACGACTTCATTCAGCCCGGTACAAGTGAAGTCCGCCTGCTGCTGCAAACCCTCCAGACAACAGGGCTGCCCATCGTGCGAACGCAGTTGGACGAGGTGCTGTTTAACTTTGAATAACGATAGAACAATAGCGGCAATCGCCAATTTATTCCGCCGATCGTTCGGTTGTGTTCCAGAAACTCGTGAGACGACCGAGTCGTCTCGTATTCCCGTGATGCCGTCGGCGCCTGGGCCGCCGCCTTTCTGGTTCCAGAAAGAGAAGCAACGGGATTTGCTCTGAGGATTGCCGGGATACCACCCTTAATTCAACAGGCCGGTGATCGCTCGTCGTTTCATCATCGGGAAATCTCCTTCCCTCACGATCACGCTTCGCATCCAACTGCCCGGCCGGGGACAACGACGGCGAGTCGGCAAAACGGTCCGATCTACGCTCGTGTTGACTGACTGTTGGACAGTCGTCCGCTAATTCAACGCTCTCCGTAGATGCAATTTTGGCGCGCAATATCGCCCGGTTTCGCTTCGTGGATATGGAGCATCCCAATCACGCGCGCGGTTTCGCACGGTGCACATTGAATCAGTAACAAATTTGGAAAAAAAGATTGTTCGAGTGATGCAACTACTCAACAACAGGTTATAAACGACTTTGCTTGAAGAAAACGAATTACTGCACAAAGTGCATTCTCCTAAAGGCGGCCGGATATTTCTCAACGTCGGTATGAATTAAGGTAGCGGTTCTTTGCTGGCGCGAGTTATTTCGATCATTCGAATCTCGGTCGTTGATCATGGTATTTGGGTAAAGGGCTGTAATCATGAAGAGGTCACTGTTTGGATGGGTATTACCGAGCTTAGTACTGTTTGTGTCGGGATTGTCGATAGCCTACGGGCAAATCGGCGATATTGTGTCGCAGGTTTCGCAAAGCCAATACGCTAACTATCACATCGATGTGGAAAACTCGGGGCTTGGATTGTACGGGGGCTCTTCCTATGACCAAGGCTATCGCGGTCGAAACGGGGACTCGGGTCCGGGTAGCCTCGGTAATCAAGAGGCGCGATTGTATTTGCAGGACACTTTTCAGGCCATGGGGCTGGACGTGTCGATTCAAGGAACATATCGGAATGTTGTCGGTGAGTTGCCCGGAGTGACCAATCCAGATTCAATTTTCATAATTGGCGCCCACTACGATACGACATCCGGCGGCGACCGGCCGGGAGGCGACGATAATGCTTCCGGAATGGCTGGTGTGGTGGAGGCAGCACGCGTGCTCAGCCAATATCAATTCGAAGCTACCATTCGATTCATCGGATTCAACGCCGAAGAGGATGGATTACTTGGCAGCAGTGATTACGTGCAAAATGAGGTCTTGGCCAATGATGAAAATGTCGTCGGGATGGTTAACCTCGACATGATATTGCGGCCTAAATGGGATAGCGGTGGCGCCGACATCGATCTCGACCTGGGAACGCGAACCAATTATCAGGCGTCGGTAGCGTGGGCTCAGGAGTTTGCCACAGCTGCGGAGCAGTATGTACCCTCCATGGTGATTGACCAAACGATATTCAACGTCAACGGGGGCAGTGATCAAGATCCGTTCGTAACGGCCGGGATTCCTGCTTTTCTCGCCATCGAGAATACGGCGCAGGAAATCTGGGGTGGCTCAAATGAATATTATCATACGTTTCATGACGCCTCGGATCGCCTTGCCAACGATCCAAACGGTCCCAGTGGCGTATTGTATGACTTTGCGTTCGCCACCGATGTCACGCGAATTGCAGTTGCTTTAATTGCCGAACATGCAGTACCCATTCCGGTATTGCTTTGTCCGGATAGCGGCAGACTTCTGGAAGGAGTCGGCGAAATTGGCGAATTCAATGAGACCTGCGGATCAGACGATGTTTACTGGGGAGCTCACGGTGCCGCCTTTGCATTCGCGATCAACGATCCTGTCACGCAGTTTGAATTGTGCGCGAAAACGTCCAACCGCGCCCCTCGGACCATCAAGGTTGATATCGAAGCCAAGAAGGAATCGCCTACAGCCAACTTGATTGTTACAGCGCAGTTGTTCAACTGGACAACCGGCCAGTACGAAACCGGCAGCCTGCCCGGCACGATGCTGCTGATGACAACAGACTCAAATACGACGTTCAGTCTGGACGGGGATGCTGCAGATTACGTTGGCCCCCCGGACGAGAATGGGAAAGGAGAAATCTGCGTGCTTTTCCAAACCATCCAGACAAACGGTCCCGCCAACGTTCGGACGCTGATTGACAACGTGTTATTCGACATTGACTGACGGCGGAGACCTTAAGAACCCGAAGTTCTGCCACATCAACCCCGCTCGGCGCGCTGTTCGGGTTTTCCGTTGCGCCGGCGGACGGTTTCGGGAAAGCTTGGTCGAAAGAATCGAATCCCGACTGCTGCGGAGCGGTTGCTCGCTGCGATCGACGAAAAATGCCACGAGTACGCTGCACAACCGGAAATGGGCACATCGCGACCTGATCTCGGGAAGGGAATTCGTGTTTTCCCATGGCCATTGAAAAAATTAGCCCCTGGTTTTGGCCAGGGGCTTAACACGCCCGAGAGGCGTCGGTTAACAGTTTGGCAGTTCAAATCGAACGTTATTCTATTCGGGTTCCAAAACTGCCAGTTTTCAATCTACTGAATTTGCCATCCGACTTGATCCATTCGCAATCGGACCGGACCGACTACCGTCTTGGCACACGTTATCTCCGCCCTCAGCTCGCCATTCGGACCGACGAAGTCAGCGACAGGATTTGTAAACTCATAGACGGTGTTGTCGCTGTCTGGCTGAGCGATGAAGGGCATGCCTACATAAGCCCCGGTTGAGAAGTTAAACATGCGTAGCTGGATGAACGCCGCATCATTACCGAACTCGGGGCCGCCGATAAGCCGCAGTGTCACGTCAGTCCCACCAACGGGATTCGCAGTACCTTCGAAAGTAATCGCGATCGGAGCCGGTGAAAACGCCGCGGCGAAGGTTGTGCTCTGAAGGGTCCAGATCGCGCTGTCCTCATCGCAAATATCTGCCGAGCTTCCGCTGAAGGTCGTGCCGGCTGTCACCGTCGCCGAGTCGGGGCAGATCTCGATGGCAGGTGTTCCTTCTTCGCCAAACAGGCCAATCATCGGCATCAGGTAGTTCGGGCATCCGCCAGGCCACGACTGATCGTTAAAGTTAAACCAATCGTCATTTGTTGCGATGAGGTATTCTCCATCGTAGGCGGGACAATCGTAGGTGATACCATCGGTAGACCCGTCAAGGTAGTAAATTCCGTCGGCCCACGCGCCCTGCAACGACGCGTCTTTGGCATCCCACAGCATCGATTGAGCGTATGTACCAGGAACAATATTTCCCAATCCATCGTCATCCCAATACAGGATTTCGAGGGCTCCGTCTTGAGGTATTCCTACCTCAACGCCGTCCACGATACCGAGATGTAACTCAGGATCTTCCAACGTCAAATCGATATTTGCAAAATAGTAACCGCCCGTGGCAACCGGTCCGAAATCCAGAATGAGCCCGTCAATGAAACCGTCGCCAAGAGTTGTGGCATTCAATTCTGAAATACCATCGATCAGGGAAGCAACTGAGTTATCAAAAATCTCAATAATCGCGTACGTCGTGAAATAGGTCTCGCACGGTGGAGCGCTGTCTGAGCCATAGCTTTGATACCACGCAAAGCATTGTCCAGTTGAAACCGTGGGAGCGTTATCCGCGAAACTGCCCATGGGGCCAATAGCGCCTGCCCACGTTCCACCAATGCCCACGAACCATCGGGTATTGTCGCCGCTTTCACAATCGCCGGTGTATCCTAAAGCAAAATCACAGGCAGGATCGATACCGCCGGATAGAGCGCCGTTACAAGGACGGGTTGACGCGGGATCGGCATCACAAAGATCTGGATTGCCGTAAAACGTGTCGCCTTCGTAGCTGTCTAAAATTACGCCGGTTGGAAAACCCGCACCATCAGTTGCATTTTTATTGTAGGCCTGCCATTTACCGATTATTCGTTTGCCGTTTTCCCAGCCAAGAACGGGTGCGACCCGAATGGGCTCGAGTTTTTGGCCTGCTTCGATCGTCTGCAAGACGAGTTGTTGTGCGCTGGCCGATGAAACAAAGGGAACCACTATCATGGCCGTGATTGCGGCAATGAGAAGAGTTGTTTTCATGATCATTCTCTCTTAAGAAAAAGTTGCGAACCTCGTTGCTGCCCAATCTGCCTTCTTATGTTTCTTTGGCTCGGGAAATAGGGTGGAGCTTGCGGAACTAGCCAAACTAATAACCTTCATACTGCGAGTCAACACTTGGAATCTGATGTTTTGATGAATTCGCGGCATTTTCGCGTCTGGCATAGCTTAGCTATTCCTAGATAAAGAAATGCATGCTGCCCCTGTGGTAAGCCGGCCAACATTTCCATGAAGGGCCCTAGCTTGAATTCGGCTTGAATTCCGCGATCTCGCAGGAGATAAATACGCCCACATTCAGGTGCTTTTCAGATGTCAATCAGATGCCGACAAATCGTTCTCACCTGTCTGGATATCGCTCCGAACAAGTCAGTTTGACAATCCTGGACGTCAGCAAAATGTTTAGAAGTGTGTGAAGTGGATTTCCAGATCATTCAATACATCTTGCCCGGCCAACAACCAATGGTTGCGTCGTCTATCAAGGCACGTATTCGGAAACACATCGGTCGACGCGTTCATTTCGTTGATTGTCATAACCATGGGGACCACCGGATCATGGCCCCGTATTTTTTTGAACGCATTCGCCAGTCGGTTCACTGTCCCGGCATCGATTTGTCGCAACACAATCAGGAGATTGGTCGGCGTTCGCTGCAAAAGACGCTGGCCGTCGGATTGCGATTCGGAATGAGGCCCGTGGAGAATCAGTGCCAATAAACATCAGCCATCGCCAGCGGAATGACCCCCGCGGCGTTTTGGATGACGTGTTCCGGAGAAGGCCTACTAACGTCTTACGAGTCTCTGGCGAAATAGTTCTTCATCCTACCGCGGCAATTTCTTGACGAGTAGTCCGTGATATCCGTGGTCTTAACAAGCACAGGAGTGCCCAGTTTCAAACTCTAACGGCGTCTTTGGTTTTTATTTTCCTTCCGGTTTGGGATAGTCCTGATTGGCTTCAATCTCTTCCGGTGTCGGGGTCGCGGAGTCGATGCCCGTATCGGGAACGTCCACGTGCGCAGTCCAAGCGATCGCATTAAGGACGGTTTTTCGGAAGCTGTCATTGGCCCAGTTGCGATGGAAGTGTCCTCCGGTGAAACCAAATCCGCGACCCTCGCCGTCACCACGCACAAACGCCCAGGCAAGGTGCTGCGGTTTCTTGTCTTTCAATACCGCTTCGCGAACATGTGGATTTCCACTGTGGGGTCCGTCTTTCCGTTTAAGTGATTCGACTGGAGGCAATGTCGTCAACAACGGTGTGACGCGGGTCATCTCCGGAGCAAATCGCATGTGATAGTACCACTCATCCCTGATTTCAAAAGGCGCAACGCCATTCATGACGGGATGATCGGGAAAGCTCTCGAATTTCGCCACCCAATGCGGGTTGACCGACCAATTAGGCTCAAAATATCCACCGATCCAATTCAGGAATCGTTGTCCCGATATTCCTTTGGGAACTTCAACACCGTAGTGAATACAAACTAAGCCGACGCCGCGACGCATGATGTCTTCAAATTGCTTACCCTTCTCATGTAAGTAATGGCGTCCACCGCCGTCGCAATACGAGATAACCGTGTTCGCATTGTCGAACGCCGTTGGATCGGTCGGCCAACCGTTCTGATAAACCGTGGTGACCACGGGCAATTCATTTTCGGCGGCAGCCACATCTAACCGATTGGCCAACAGCAGACATCCGGCATTGTGTTCATGTTGTCCCCAACCATGGCTCTTCTTGCCAGCCACGAAAACAACTTTCTTGTGTCCCATCGCCAACGGTAGTCGCTTCAAGTAAATATCGCGGAATTGGATCTTCATCGGAGGGCCTACGTGAAGTTGCAATCCCAATAGCCCTTTGCGATCAAAATGTTCGGCCTGCTCGTCGATCGTTTCGGACATGGTGTGTCCGTTGATTTTGATGGTGAATTTGTTTCCAACAGCGGTGATCGAGTAATCGTTCCAGCCGTCCAAATTGATCTTGCCAAGCAGCTCACTTTTGTCGCCCACCGTTTCCGAATTCTTCTTGCCGTCAGCCTCGATCGTGACCTTTGAGCCTCTTTGGCAGAGAATTCCGCGACCGGTTCTTTCATCGTACAAGATGCCGACGTAGGTCCCGCTTTGATCGATATCGGCCTGATACCCCATCAAGTGTCCGTCCGGAGTCTTCTGGCTGCGAAATTGAATTCCGCTGTTGGCGTTCCCGGTGCCGGAAATGCGAAACTTCAACCGCAATTCGAAATCATCGAGCTCGTGATCCCAACTCAAAAAGATATTTTTCTTGATGACGTTTTCTGGAGTCGTCTCGCCGACAATCGCGCCGTCTTTGACGCTCCAAAAAGTTGTGTCTCCAGACCATCCGCTTAAGGAAGTTCCGTCAAAGATTGCTTTGAACTCCTCGGTTTGTGCGGCTGCAGACGAAACGATAAAAAAAGACGAGACAACTGATATGACGATGGCCAATCGTAAGGTCGAAAAGATGTGAGTCATGATTATTTTTTTCTTGAATGGGAAATCAAAGTGATCAAAGGATTATGACGTATACACCCAGTCATCGCGACCAAAGGATTTCTCGCAGATCGACGAAAGATCCTTCACCTCGCACCACTCGGTTCAGGATGATGATTCTGATTTAATCTCGAGGCTGTAATATCAAACTTCTTCCTATTCTACACAATTCTTTAGTTTGCAAGGACACCTTCAATTTTGTCGAGACTTGCACCAAAAACTTGCTGAGCAATCGTCGAAAGCTGTTCGCGGTGCCCCTGAATTCGCAATGTGCGATGCAGATGGGTGTAGGATTCGTGCGGTGACAATGCGAGGGCTGGGCTAATCGTCTCTAACTCAAAAAAACCGCCCAGCTTTCCGCCGGATTCGTTGGGCCCATCGTTGTAGCCATTGATCACATCGCCCGCAAAAGGATCGTCTTGAATTTCCCAAAGATTGTTCGTGTAACCGTTGGGCGCAGATTCGGGTAAATTGAATTGGACGATAGACAGCAGTTTCCGCGTTGGATCCCAACTGCCCAGAAACGGCTGGACCCGCGAATACGAAAGTCCTATTTTGCTTCTCAGTTCTCCATCGCCACGCATGTAGATCATTCCATTTTCTTCACATACACGGAGCCGACTGTCATCAAGTTTGCCAAAATAGTCGGCGGTCACAATCGCACCGAGCTTGGCGACAGGTCCCCGTTTGAAAGGCACAATCAGCGTTGCATCGGGAGCTGGCTTATTCATACAAAGAATCCAGATTCCGAGAAGACCGGTTTCCTTGTTCCAGGTCTGGCTGCCAAGATTGGTCAGCTTGTTTTGGCTTTCATGAAACACAACATCCAGATTATCAAGCTGAATACCGTGTAGCTTTTCAGCTTCCGTTCGCGACAAAAGACTAACGGTCCTCTCAAATTCGAGTTCAAATTCGAACCCGCTGTAATTCTTCAGCCGACCACTTTTTTTGAATGTGACCGAATGATCGTTTTGGGCGACGGTATCAAACGCTTCACGATCGATGACCGCCGGTGTTCGCCATGACGAAAAATCCAGTTTTGCACCTGGATCAAAGAATACTGAGAATTGGCCGCCCTCAGGACTGACCCAGAATCGGTCTTCTCCACCGAACAGGTTGACCTGTGGATCATTGGGACCGTCGGCGACGAGCTGGTGGTTAATCCAACCGCAACTGGTTCCTCCGTCTCCCTGTGCCGATGAAGTCATGGTCCGGCCTTGATAGGCCGGCACAATTGCGATTTTCGCATCGCCACTCTCGAGAACAATGGTCTCAACATGCTTTCGAAGAAGACAAACATCTTCGATGAACGAATTCTCTTTTGCCACGTCGCCTCCTATTTGACTGAGTGACTTTCACTTTAGCCTAAAAGTCGATAATCTAAAAACAGATTTCTATCCCAATGGGCTCTCGCGAAATGAGTGATACATACAGGAGGACTTCCCAAGGTGCAGTCGGGTTGGCTGGCAAATATGTCAACTGCCCAGAAGTCTACAGTCGCGAGTCCGCTAAACTCTTCAACAGAAACTGGCTTTGCGTCGGGCGAACCAGTGAGGCTGACGCATCTGGTTTTCTGGTTTGCGAGATTGAAGGCAACCATCTTTTTGTTTGTCGGGGTGATGATGGTCAAATCCGCGCCTTTCGTAATTTCTGCCGGCACCGCGGCAGCCGACTTGTCACAAGCGAGCATTGCGAAGGGCTAATCGAGCGAATTCGATGTCCGTATCATGCCTGGGCCTATGATCGCCAAGGACGACTGGTCGCAGCTCCAAACATGCACGAAGTCGAGGGGTTTTCCAAAGACGACTATGGACTGCTTCAAGTTGACTGCGAAATCTGGCACGGTTTTGTCTGGATTCGACTCACGTTTCCAGATTCAGAACTTGAAGCTGAGCAACGATCATTGGAAAACTTTTTGGAGCCGTTGAATCGTCATGCCGAAGCCTGGAGTTTGAGCGAACTTCAAGTTGGACGGGAGATCGTGTATACCGTCGACGCCAACTGGAAACTGATTTTTCAAAACTACAGCGAGTGTTATCATTGCCCGTCGGTTCATCCCGCCTTGAATCGTCTGACGCCTTACAAAGGCTCAAGCAATGATCTTGAGGAAGGGCCAATTTTGGGTGGCCCCATGAAACTCGCGGAAGATTGCGCCACGATGTCCACCCACGGAGTCGCCGTCGGCAAGCCATTGCCTAACCTCAGTGAAGAACAACGCCAGATCGTCGCCTATTATACGCTGTTTCCCACGTTGTTTATCAGTCTCCATCCGGATTACGTGTTGCTTCACCGGTTAAAGCGATTGTCGGTTGATGCAACCGAGGTCGTCTGTCAATTCCTTTTTCATCCCCAGACGATGGGGCAGCCAGATTTCGATCCCATTCCCGCAGTGGAGTTTTGGGACATGACCAACCAACAAGATTGGCACGTCTGTGAACTGGCACATCAAGGCATGCGCGAACCGGGATACGTTCCAGGACCTTACTCTAATCTCGAAAGTGTTCTCGCTGCCTTTGATCGACACTATCTTTCGCAAATGGCGCAGAGCTGACGCGAAACCAAGCATAGGAAATAATTGGAGGGTGGTCCTTTCTACATTTTCTCGCCGGTGGGATCACCATTTTCATCGTATCGCATGATTGCGAAATAAAAGAACGCGAAAATGCTGATTGGAATCGCTGACAAGAAAACAAAACTTACGAACCGACCGGCGATGATTCCGCCGCCACACAAGATTAACCACAACCACCAAGTATCTCGAAGCAGTCCCTTATATCGATTCATCTTCTTTTTGCTACTGGTTGAGTTGAAGTCTTGTTGTCTGATGACATTTCGTGATTTACAGTTCGCTTCTGACGTGTTGCGGGGGACAAGTGGAACGATGGAGCCAAGGCACCAATTCTGGATAGGCATGCAGATCCTAGATGGCGAGCGATCCGATCAGGATACTTCATTAGGACTTCCGATTTCAAGTCTCAGGGCCTGACAATGCAGGTTCGTTAACGACTCGGATCAGGTCGATCTAGTGCGTGTCGCACGGACGTATAACGGTCGTGGCGCTCTGATTGCCGGGAGAAACCGACGAAAAGACGGCAAACTTAAACCAAACGCGATCTAGTTGCCGTCAGCACGAATCATCGACGAAAACGGAATTTGTCCGCTTTCGCCCGAGATAACCCTGACCGGCCGATAACCGCCGAAATCGTAGATTTTTCGATCAATAGCGCGTTTGATGGATTTCCATGCAATCCGGGCAAAACCCATTTCGATTTCGATCTGTGATGTGTAGCCATTTTCGACGGCATGAGATTCAAACGAAAGGCGATCAATTGCGGCGGAATTTTTGATCAAGCTTCTCACATAACGCAGGTCTGGGGTGTCGTCAGCCACCAGACTTAACCAGGGGGAAAACTCGAAATCGCCACTCATCAGGGCATGTGAAGTCGACTTCGCGTTCGCGGATGCATCAATGCACGATTTGAGCAACTCGAAAGCACGCTCGCCGATACCAATGTAAGCTGCCTTGTTATTGAACCCGATCGTGATTTTCATCGATTTGCCGTAGACGGTATCGCTGGATTCATTGCCTGACAATTTGCGTTCGATTTGATGAAACACGACATCACGGTGAGTCGCAAAACGCGGTCGGCAAATGAACTTCGATTTTCTTTTTTGGCATTCTTCAAAAACGGTTTTGACAAACGTTTCCAGTCGAGCTGGGTTTTCTATGCCAACGCCAAGTGCGGTACTGACTCTCCCGTCGTTAATGATCGAGGTTGCCCCAAAATCGACTCGTTCTGAATCAAGCGATTCACCGCACGCAGCAACAAGTTCTGTCAGCCAATAATTGGATTCATCCCAGTTAGGCTGTTGACCGAACGTCTCAAATTCTAATGAGTTGATCTTCTCTGCGACCGTTTTTTGAAAGTCGCGTTTATCTTCCGACCAATTACTGCAGCAATTCAGATTGAATCCCGCATCATCGAGATCAAAACCGGAAAATTGAGTCGGTTTGAGGTCGAGGTTGCTGTTCGCCTCACTCGCAAGGATTGAATCCTCATCCGCAATCAGTGCCGTTTCGACCGCAAATCGATTGTTTTCGCAATCGATATCTATACCCACGGTGAAGTGCTTAGTGTGACGAATCAGACTGTCTATTTTCTCAAGTGATTCCAGAGCAGCTTCTATGCCTGAATCCGATTTGCCGCGATTACGATAAACGCTTTCTTCCAGGCTCGCGAAAAACCTGTCCTTCAACACTTCCGGAATTAAACCCGGAGTAATTCTCAATCCAACATCAAACTTGGCTGCGAAAGAGCCAAATAATGAATCGTCATCGGACAAACGATTGAAAATACTTTTGTTACCAGAAATAAAAGCGTAGTCGCCCCGTTGTTTAATGCGAAGACTTCCCAGCCCTTTGATCGCAATCTTCTTCTCTGAATTTTTTTCATATACGTTGCCGATTTTGTTAAGAATCGATTCAAGCTCGTCCTGCTGTTTTACCGGGAAGCAAAACAGGAGAGTGGGCTTGGTCGTCCCTTCCCTGAAAAAAACTGCGGCTGCAGAAGGCTTGCCGGGATCGATTCCATTCAGGACCTTGTTCACGAATCGCTCGACTGCTTTGATCGTCCGAGATTTCATCCCCAATGCGTAGGAGGTGTATATTAGATCTTCGGCCAACACATCTCCATTCGCAAACGTCAGCAGTACTGCAGGTTCCAAAATCGGTTCGTGCGGAGCTTGCGGATCTTCATCCGATTTTCCTGGGTGCTTAATCAAAGTCCCGGCGAGCTTGTCAAGCTCTGGACCAACGGAGCCGGAGATCATAAAGGCAGCTGCAAGGCCAATCACGAGGCTAGTTAAGAAAGCTGCGACGTAAATCTTCATCGTGTGTTCCCAATCGAAAAATCGGTTCGATTTTGGTCTTTCAGTATTTTGGAATATCAGGCAGGAACGCGTTGTTAATCGAATATTCAGAACCCAAAAGGACTCGAACGATCCAAAAGCGTAGGTTGAGTTTTCAGGGAAATTCGGTCGTTTCTTGATTACCGAGCTCAAACGTGACAAATGTGCAGAAAAAAAGGACGCTCGCATGAAATACGATCGCCCTTTGGGTTTTGTAACGATTGAAATGGTCAACCGGATAGAGGCTACCTCTAAATCTTGCAGCTCAATCCGCCTGCAGCCGGCAGGTAACAGTGTTTGGCATAGTCCATCACCATCCGGTCGGAACTGAAACGCCAAGCACAGCTGCTGATGCAATTCATCATGCGTTTGATCCAATCGCGAGGCAAACCGTCGATGTCCCGATTATAGAATATTGGGGCGACTTCGTTCTCCAATACCTCCAGCAATGCCTCCGCATCTCGGGCATCAGTAATTTCGTCCGAAACATGGCTTGAACCATGGCCAATTGCGAAGCCGTTCGAGCCGTCGTATGCTTCGGCCCACCAACCGTCGAGAATTGACAAATTCAGGCCGCCGTTGAGGCAGACTTTTTGGCCGCTCGTACCAGACGCCTCCAACGGACGACGCGGATTATTCAACCAGACGTCAACGCCTTGAATCAAATGACGGCAAACATTGATATCGTAATCTTCAACAAAAACGACTCGGTCTCTGAAAGCTGCCTCGTTGCGAAGACAGGCAATCGTTTGGATGTAATGCTTGCCGGGTTCATCTTTAGGATGTGCCTTCCCAGCGAATATCAGCTGAATCGGCCGTTGTGGATCGTTGATAATATGACTCAGCCGGTCAAGATCTTCGAAAATCAAATTTGCCCGCTTATAAGTTGCAAATCGTCTTGCGAATCCGATCGTCAACACACTGGGATCGAGCACTGAACGCGCATGATCGATTACCTCATCACTTTCACCACGACGTCGGGACTGTTTCGTCAGTCGACGACGGATAAACGAGATCATTAATGACTTGAGCGTGTTGTGAAGTTCCCAAAGCTCACCCGGATCGACATCATGGATCCCCTGCCAGACTTCGCCTTCACCCACGCGATCCATCCAATCGATTGGAAAATGACGATCGTAAAACGTCTTCATCTGATCGGCTAACCAGCTTTGTGAATGAACACCATTGCTGACGTGGCCGATGGGTATCTCTTCATCGGCACGCCACGGCCATAAATGGGCCCACATTCTCCGCGAGACGACTCCGTGAAGCTGACTAACAGCGTTAGCCGTTCGTGACAGCTTCAAACCCGCAATCGTCATGCAAAACTGCTCTTCTGGATCTTGTGGATCGACTCGTCCCAAGCTCATAAACTGCTCATACGACAACCCCAATTCGTCTCGCAGTGGACCGAGATGCTCTTCAACCACGTCGTGATCGAAACGATCATGCCCAGCCGGAACCGGGGTGTGAGTTGTGAAAACCGTTTGGCTCGCGACGTCCCTCAACGCGTCGTCAAAGGTGACGCCGTCGTCGGCCATCCGTTGTCGAATCACTTCGAGTGGCCCAAAGGCGCTGTGCCCTTCGTTTATATGGTAGACGCCAGGATTGATTCCCAGTGCCCGCAACGCTTTGACACCGCCAACACCCAGCACGTACTCCTGGCGAATGCGTGTTCGCTCGTCACCGCCGTACAGCCGACTGGTTAACTGACGATCTTCCGGGAGGTTTCCTTCTACATTGCAGTCCAGCAAATACAGCCGCACCCGCCCAACCTGCATCTTCCATACTTTGGCAAGCAATGAACCATTGCGCGTTTCAAGCGTGATCGTGATCGGATCACCCTCGGGAGAAGTCGCTTCCTGGATCGGAAGTTTCTCCACTTTCGTGTCAACGTACTCTTCACATTGGTAGCCGTTGATATCAAGCTGTTGACGAAAATAGCCTTGCGAATAAAAGAGTCCCATCGCAACAAGCGGCACGCCGAGATTGCTGGCGCTCTTAATGTGGTCGCCAGAAAGCACACCCAAACCGCCTGAGTAGATCGGTAGTGATTCGTGAATCCCAAATTCTGCGGAAAAGTACGCGACCGGTTTTGACCCAAGCACACCGACGTGAGTTGAAGCCCACGTTTGTCGCAAGTTCATATATTCTTTCAAGCGGCGATAGCCTTGGTTAATCCGCGTAAACAACACCATCTCGTTGGCGCGATCATATAACCGTTGAGGCGTGAATTCCTGCAACAAAGCGATGGGATTATGATCGGTCTGACGCCAGCCAACGGGATCCAGATCGCGAAATAAATGTTCAACCTCAGGGGTCCACGACCACCATAAGTTGCTGGCCAAGGCCATGCACTTTCCATAAAACTCGTCGACGGTTAGTTTGTCTTGGGTATGTTCAACTGTAGTCATCTTTGAAGCAATCGCTTTTGTCGATTTCAGGGTAGGCTTATAAGTGAAAAAATGATTGGAGTTAGGTTTTAGAACAAAACCCCAAAAATACCAACACGTCCGTAACTCGTTTTACTCGCGCGCCCGATTTACCAGGCAAAACTAAGTAAAATACGCCGTTCGGACGGAGTTTTTGGGTTGGCAGCGGAATATTGAGTGGTTTCTGATTTTGATAGATTCGCTTTAAGGTGAGACGCGTTGTTCGGCTTGGCGCATTCGGTCAGCACTGTTTGGGAAAGATGAGTAAACAATAATGCCTTTGGATTTACAACCGATAAAATCTTCAAACGACAACGTCATGTTGGACGAATTGGGCGATCAATTACGCGAGCTTTCCTCGACCCAGGACGAAGACAGTTGGCCCGCCGTCCAATTGCAGCTGTGTGGCAGCGCTGGCGTTTTTCGCTGGTTTGTACCCCGTTTATGGGACGGCTACGAATGGAATGACGAGGATGTTATCAAGGGTTACTTGAAACTAAGTTCGGCTTGTTTGAAGACGACGTTTGTGATTACACAGAGGACGGCTGCCTGTCGACGAATCGCAGCCAGTGCAAACGACGAAATCAAAAATCGTCTGCTTCCGGATTTGGCCAGCGGAAAGACATTTGCGACCGTCGGCATTTCCCATTTGACTACCAGTCGTCGGCATATTGGCAAACCGGTAATGCACGCGAGAGAGACCGAAACAGGATTTGTGGTTAACGGCTTCAGCCCCTGGGTCACGGGAGCGTCAGCGGCAGATTACCTGGTGATCGGCGCCGAAATTGACGAGGGCCGGCAGATTCTGTTCGTGGTGAGCATCGGGACCAAGGGGCTGATTGTTGACACGGGGCAAAAATTGGTCGCTCTAACTGGCAGCCAAACAGGCGCAGTGCGTTGTGAAGACGTATTCATTTCCAAGGACTGTGTTCTATCGGGCCCCGTTCAAAATGTGATGTCGTCGGTAACGGGAACTGCCACGGGCGGATTCCAAACTTCGACCCTTGCCATCGGGCTGGCCAGTGCTGCCATTGACTTCATCGCCAACGAGGCAAGACAAAGACCCAATCTGACAGACCAGTTCCAGGCTCTGAATGAACAGTTGGTCTCCCTCCAGGCCGACTTGTTATCAATGGCAAGAGGCGAAATGTCGAGAACCAAAGACGAATTGCGCATTGACGCCAACAGTCTTGTCCTACGGGCGACCCAATCCGCCCTAGTCGCTGCAAAAGGTTCCGGATACGTTCAAGGACATCCTGTCGGCCGTTGGTGCAAAGAAGCATTGTTCTTTTTGGTATGGAGTTGTCCACAGTCTGTACTCGATGCGAATCTCTGCGAGTTGGTCGGCACAGATTAATCTGCCAGCTAATCCGGCTCGATCAGGTTCGGCAGGCCGGTTGATTTAGTCAACGATAAGTCTCAAGATCCGAAAGTCATATATGTCCGACAAAACGCTGGTGACCTGGCATCAACAGAACGTCAAACGCCGACGCGGATGTGTTGTCTGGTTCACTGGGCTAAGTGGCAGCGGCAAGAGCACGGTTGCGAACTGTGTTGACGTAAAGCTTCACGAAATGAATGTCAGCAGCTATGTACTCGACGGTGACAACATCCGACACGGACTAAACGCAAGTCCTGAGATCCTGGAGCCCGTTCACGGTGCAGCCTATGCCAAACGGTTTGGCTTGAGTTTTGCGCCCGAAGATCGCCAGGAAAACATTCGCCGCATCGGCTGTGTTGCCGAAATTTTTTGTGCCGCCAGTACGATCGCCTTGACCGCTTTTGTCAGCCCCTACCGGAGTGACCGCGATCGAGTCCGCGCGATTGTTAACGCCACGGGCACCGCAGAAGATTTTGTGGAGGTGTTTATCGACACACCGCTTGAAATTTGCGAGACGCGGGATCCAAAGGGACTTTACAAAAAAGCGCGCGCGGGCGAGATCAAAGGGTTCACCGGGATCGATGCGCCCTACGAAGCGCCATTCTCACCTGAAGTACATCTCGCAGGCGAAAAACCCGTGGAAGAATTGGCCGACGAAGTCATCAACTTTCTGAAGTCGATTAAGAAGGTCAAGTAAGCCGCACCGCAATAACGAATGTCAACTATTAATTGTCCAATTTGCGGCCGCAAGGAACGTCTTTCAACACCTACGCACCGCTTGGCGCAAAAGGCCATATAGTTGTTTTCCACCGTTTCTGGATTCGGTGTCAATGCAGTCGCCCGTTCCATGCAGATCCTCGGCACAGGCCTATCGTCACCAGTTCCTGACAGAATCGCAATGTTATCCCGGATTTATCCCATCCCTTTCAACGCTTGAGCGCGAACGTCGACACTTTCGTAGCAATGTTCGGACCGGTCTCAAATGACGTTGGTCGAGTCGTCTTGCCTTCTGCAATAATCAGTTTTCCGTCGGCGATCTTGTAAATCCATTTCGCCGTTCTGGACTTTCCTTGATCGTCGGTCGACAGGACATCAAGTTGCTTAGGTTCTGTTTCGCCGTTCACAGTCAGCACGCATTCGTACTTCTTATTGTCGATGCGTGTCACGGTCATACGGTCGCCCTTAATCGACTGTTGCATTTCGCGGAAGCGCTCGGGCAGTTCATCACCCTCACGTTGTATGCCAGCCATTTCCATGGATTCAAGAATCCAGACACCTTGGAGTTCCTGAAGTAGGACGTCACCGTCGCCCTCCCGGACGAGATCGATCTCGGCTTGCAACCGCGCGGCAGTGGCCGACAGCAATGATTCAGGGGTAGCTAGACCGTTGTCAAGTCGTCGTTTTACCGAGTCTTCGAGCTCACGCATGTTGTCGATTCGCTTTTGGTAAATCGCCACACGTTGCTTCTTGGTCTTAACGAGTTGTAGTTCGGCGTCCAAGAGTTGATCGCGTGCTGCGATGACCGCGTCGATGATTAATTGTCCTTGGGCAAATTTCGTTTCCAGTGTGACGACACGCTTTGCCAATGTGTCGCGGCGTTCAGTCAGCAGTTCATTGAGCACGGCGCGGGAGTCCGATTCTGTCTCCTGTTGAGCATACCCGAAAGAGCCGGCAACACCTGCGATTGAGAGAATGGCGACGAGCGCAATCGATGATCGAAGTTTCATGTTGGTCTCCAATGTATTCTTCAGTTAAAGTCCCTGAATTTTTATAACCGTTCCAGCCGACGGAGTGAATGGCGTGGCACCAAAACCGCCAGCTTTGATTCAACAAAAATGAGACTGATATCGTTCGCCCGGGCCGCGCGCGACTCGGTGCAATTCGTTATGCCGTTGTGGCCCCGGCTGGGCAAAACTCGACGCGCCAGAATCACATATCGCTCGTTTGCGAATTTCTTTTTCTACTCATATCGTAGTGCGTCGATTGGATCGAGTTTGCTCGCGCGGCGGGCTGGGTAGAAGCCGAAGAAAACGCCAACTGCGGCGGCGAACAGAAACGCGACGATGGCCGCGGGCATCGAAACCACAACCGGCCACTCCGTACCGGTTGAAAACGAGTTGATCAAACTCGTAATCCCAACCGAAGCGCCGATGCCTAACACAAATCCGATCAAGCCACCGATGCAGGAAAGCAAGACCGATTCGACCAGGAATTGCATCAGGATATCTCGCGAACGAGCGCCAACCGCCATTCGGATTCCGATTTCTCGAGTTCGTTCGGTTACCGAAACCAACATGATATTCATGATGCCGACACCACCGACTAACAACGAGATTCCGGCAATCGAAGCCAACATCAAAGTCATGGTGCCGGTAATCATTCCCAACATGTTGGCGATTTCGGTTGTTGTTTGAACTTCAAAGTCTGCACTCTGACCGGGCTTAATGTCGTGTCGATCCATCATCAGCTGTTTGATCTGATCTGAGGCGGCGCCCATTTTTTCCGGCGAGACCGCCGAAGCAATAATCGCGTGAACGTCGTCAAAGCTGGAGCCATTAAGGGTTCGACGAACCGTCGTATGAGGCATCAAGATAATGCTATCCTGATCCTGGCCCACCATGTTTGCTCCTTTGTCTTCCAAAACTCCAATGATCGTAAAAGGCTTGTTGCTGATGCGGATCTTCTCGCCGAGCGGATTCCCGGTTTGAAACAGTTTTGTCACGATCGTTTTGCCGACGACACAAACTTTTTCGGCCTTTTCAATCTGAGCCGCGTCGAAAAATGCTCCGTACTTCATTGGCCAGCTTCTCACTCGCAGGTAGTCTTCTCCCACACCGAACATTTCATTGGGATTGACGTTGAGGTTTCCGTAAACGACTTGGCCACCTGTCCCGACCAGGGGCGTGGTTGCCAAAATCGACGGACACTCGTCGCTGATTGCCTGAGAGTCTTTAGAAGTCAACGTATTGGTCAGGCCGCGGCGGACACCGGCTCTTCTCTGTTGGGCCGGCTGAATTACGATGACGTTGGTTCCAAAATTCTCCAGTTCACCGCGGACAAGCGCACCGGCACTTTGCCCGATTGAGACCATTGTCGTAACCGCCGCAATTCCGATGACGACGCCCAGTACCGTTAACCCGGCCCGCATTTTGTTTTTTGCAAGTGCCCGGATCGCAATTCCCAGCGTTGTTAAGAATCCCATTTGTATTTCACTTAGGTTGATATCGTTTAACGGCTATCCAAGTCATCCTGAACCGAGTCGAGCGAGGCGAAGGATCTCTCGTGTTTTTGCGAGAAATTCTTCGGTCGCTAAAGCTCCCTCAGAATGACATTCAGCTTCGTTTTTTATGGGGTGGCCAAGGTTCACCCTTCACCCTTCACTCTTCACCCTTCGCCTTTTGCCCGGTGACCAACTCGGTGTCTTCATCCAATTCACCGACGATCAATTCCGAAAAACGATTGTCGCTTAGCCCAACCTGAACTTCCACTGCTCGTAATAGTTCCCCATCGAGCTTCCAGACGTGTCGTTTTTTGGCTTTCTTGCTGGCCTTGATGCGTTCGGCTGCCGGCGCCTGCGTATTCACGTCGGTTTCATCGTCATCCTCGATCAAGAATGCAAAGTCGGTTCCATCAATGATCTCGTGATCATCCGGATGAACATACTTTTTGTCGGGAGGATAAAACCGCAGTGCAGACTTTGGAATTTTGATTACGTTTTCTTTTTTACGAATCTGAAATGAGAGATCAGCGGTCATTCCCGGCAACAGTTTCAAATCCGGATTGGGTGAACCTACGACAACGGGATAAGTCACGACATTTTGGGTTTCCGCCGAACTGAAGCGAACTTCTTCGATCAAGCCTTCAAACAAATCGTCGGGATAAGCGGTCACGGTAAAAGTCACCGGCTGTTCGTTTTCTGCTGCCTCGCGAATCAGACCAATTTCCGATTCATCGACGTCGGCAAAGATATGCATCTTTTCACGCAACCCCACGCCGACGACGAACAGTTCAGGCGTCTGAAACTGTGCCGCCAGAGTTTGCCCCGGTTCGACCTTGCGGTCGATGATCATACCGTCTTCCGGGGACCGAATTTCACAATAATCCAGGTTGGCTTCCGAATTGGTTAGAGTTGCCATTGCCTGGTCAATCGAGGCGTTTGCGATCGTTAATTGAGCTTCCAATGAAAGCCGTGCGAATTTGACCTGATCAAGCTCTGACTGAGCGATGAAGTCAATGTTTTCTTCACGTAACGCGGTCGCTCTTGCTTCGTCATTCCGCGCCTGCTGAAGTAACGCCTCAACCCGTAACACGTCGGCTTTGCGTGTGGCCAAAGTCGCTTTGTCTCGAGCAACGTTGGCAGCAAACAACCGCGGGTCAATGCGGGCGAGGACTTCGTCTTGTTTTACTTCCTGGTTGAATTCGACGTAAAGATCCTTAATCGGGCCGGATACGAACGAACCTACTTGAACCGACTTGGTCGGTTTAACGGTGCCCGTCGCATTAACGACTTTGATGATGGTCCCGTTTTCGATTGTCGTCGTCCGCCATCTCGGTTTATTGCGTTCGGCGATCTTCTTGGCAATCGGAGGATAAGCTGCATATCCAATGGCAGTCAACAAGCCGACGACCAACACAAATTTGAGTAAAAATTTGAACATGCGTTTATCTTGAAAATGCCTCGCCGATGGTGCTGGGGTTCAATGACGAACTAGTTGGACGCGCCACCTTTGGCAATTGTCTGTCATAAACCCGTTGAGGAAGATCGTTTAACCGCGTGGGCATCGCCCCGCGCGGCCCGATGGGCACGCGGCTAAACGAAAACAAGGAGCTCTCGAACTAGTTTCCATTCTATTAGGAACGATGACGGTTCCAATGGGCTTTTGCACAAAACAGCCGAATCGTTTATTGGATCTACGTTTAATCGTCGAGATCGTTCACAACTTAGATGAGGACATATTGCCAAGTGGTCCCAAAAGCTGACAATTCAGACGAAGTCCGACCGCGACTTTTAGGTTTTTCCGTACTCAAAATCTTTGAAACAAATGGCAAATCAACAGTTTGATCTGATCGTTCTTGGAGGTGGTCCAGGTGGATACGTGGCGGCAATTCGGGCGGCACAGCTTGGGTTGAAGACAGCCATTATCGATGAAAACGATCAATTTGGCGGCACTTGCCTTCGAGTCGGCTGCATTCCGAGCAAGGCGCTGTTGGAGTCGAGCCATTTGCTGGTTGAGGCTCGTGATCACTTTGCCGAACACGGCATCAAAATGAAAAGCGTCGAAGTCGATCTTCCCACCATGATGGCTCGCAAGGACAACGTCGTCGACACACTCACCGGCGGCATCAAGATGCTCTTGAAACGAAACAAAGTAACCGCGATCGTCGGACGTGGGACCTTGGTGAGCCCAGGAAAAATCCAGGTGACAAAGGGTGACCTCGTTGCCGCCGAACACATCATTATCGCCACAGGCAGCTTGCCTATGCACCTGCCAGGAATTGAATACGACGGTAATCTTATCGGAGACAGTACAACTGCGCTCGCTTATGAAAAGCCGCCCAAAAAGCTGGTGGTCATCGGGGGTGGTTATATTGGTTTGGAACTCGGCTCGGTTTGGAATCGAATGGGTTCGGAAGTCATTGTGCTCGAAGGGCTTGACCAGGTCCTCCCGGGGTTGGATCAAGAAATCGCCAGACTGGCTCGACGCTCATTTGAAAAACAAGGGATAGGTTTCAAGACGAGCATGTGGGTGGAGAGCGCCAAAAAGAAGGGCAAAGGCTGCGAAGTCATTTGTAAGGGCGAAGAAACCATTAAATGCGATCGCGTCTTGATGAGCACCGGGCGCGTGCCGAACACGTCGAAAATCGGCTTGGAAGACGTTGGAATCAAAGTCGACAAACGCGGCTTTATCGAGGTCAACGATCATTTCGAAACGTCGGTGCCAGGAATCTATTCAGTTGGCGACTGTATCGGCGGAGCGATGCTCGCGCACAAAGCGTCGGAGGAAGGCGTCGCCTGTGTCGAACAAATCGTGAACGGTTTCGGACATGTCAACTACGACGCGATCCCCGCGATTGTCTACACGCATCCAGAAATTGCAGCCGTTGGCAAAACAGAAGAACAACTCAAAGTAGCGGGCATTTCATATCGAAAAGGCGTTTGTCCGTTCGGTGCAAATGGTCGAGCTCGCGCGCTCGGCGATTTCGAAGGTAAAATCAAGATTCTTGCGGATGCCAATACGGATCGAATTCTAGGAGTCCACGCCATTGGGGCGCGAGCAGGCGACTTGATTTCAGAAGCGGCCGTCGCGATGAATTTTGGGGCCACAAGTGAAGATCTGGCTCGTTGTTGCCACGCCCATCCAACCCTTTCCGAAATCATGCAGGAAGCCGCTTTGGCCGTTGATGGTCGAGCCATCCATACATAGCAAATCTTAGTCTTAGTCTTAGTCTTAGTCTTAGTCTTAGTCTTAGTCTTAGTCTTAGTCTTAACGACGACGACGAGTACGAGTACGAGTACGACGACGACTACGACTACGACTACGACTACGACTGGGACTGGGACTGGGACTGGGACTGGGAAATGCGAGATGATCAATCACGGCAGCAACACCGAAAGCCAGTTGTTTCTTTGTCTGAGAATTAGTTTCGTGGTCGGAGACGAGCTATGTCTGACAATCTAAGTGGCTCGCTACTCAAGATGCTGTTGCCGTTGTTCGTCCTCTGGCTTCTGGCATGGCTTGCCTATACCTACCTATTGCCAACAACAAAAAATGCTGGAGACAAAACACTCAATAACGGCGATCAGACGGCAATCGGCTTAATGGTTGACTCACATATCGATTTTGGCGATTTCAATGTAACGGGTCTCCAGCGTCAGCTAAACGCTATCACGGATGGATTCAAGAAGTTGAACGCGGATAACGCGGTTGGACTCGCCGAAAAAATCACGGGTTTGGCCACGTCAATAGATGAAATGAGCTTTGGCCAATTGAATGGTCCGGCCAAAGCGGCGGTCGCAACATCGATGAATGAATTCAAGTCGTCGATTGAAGGTCCAATGCATGGCATTGAAGACGAGAGAACCCTTCGCATCGTGAAACTGGTCACTGAATTGTTGATTGAGAAAATCAACAGCTTAGGATTCTAGAACGCATTTCTCACAAGTCGTATGCCGGCAACGAGCAAACGTTTTAATTGCCGGAACTGCAGCCGCTTTTCTGGAAGCAAAAACAGTTTGCAAGTCGAATTGATGGCGTTTGTGTGTGCCGGCAAAGCAAAGACGTGACTTTATTCCGTCCACGTGAGCAATCCCGGCTAGAACGCATCACCATGCGACTACGGTATTTCGTTTTTTGCTAGCACCCCCGTTGAACCGAACGGTATCTATGGACGAATCTAACTGCATTTTCTACCGTGCCGCGACGCTCAAAAGAAACGACTTTCAAATCGCGAAGGCCGAGGTCGAATATGCTCACAAGCAAATGCGGTACTCAGATTTTAGTTTCCGGCCTGTTGTTGGCTTGGGCTTGTTTTTGTTCTCCAACAGTGAATTGGGCTCAAGAGTTTCGTATTGAATCCGAAGTCTACGTCGGTGATGAGAAGACTCCGGTGTCGCAGAATCTGACACTGTTTTCCGACGGCATGATTTACGACTTCCAGATGTCCGGCGATGCACAGCCGAAACCTCTCGAAATTGCCATTTATGACAAACGAGACAAATATTTCGTCTTGGTGGATCTTGTTCGCAATCAACGCTTGAAATTGGAACAGGTCCAAATCATCCAAATGGTAGAAGGACTTCGCCAACAAACCAGTCAAAACGAAACGACGAAGTTTCTAGTTGCCGACAAGTTTGAAGAAAACTTTGACCTCGCAACTGGTTTGACAGAGCTAATAAGCCCAAGCATTGAATACCGGTTTTTCGGCAAACAACCGTCTGACGTGGCGATTTTGCCAGCCTATTTTGAGTTTCTCGATCAGTTCACACGACTAAATGCATCTGACCCGACTAAATTGCCGCCGTTTCCAAGGATGCAGCTAAATCGCTCAATCCAAAGACTTGGCTGGTTCCCAACCAAGGTTGAGATGAAGCTGCATAAGAACGAGTTATTCAAATCTGACATCAGTTTTAGTTCCAAACATACTTTGATCATGAATCTTTCTGAAAAAGACCGTCAACGTATCAAAGATGCCAAATCTGCTTGGATGAAAACTGCTCAAGTCGATTTGCGCACCTACCGAAATCTCAAAAGCTCACGGGGACTTTTCATACCAAGACCAGAAAAGACGGAAACTAAGGCTAGTGAACCGCCCGTAATCGACGATTAACGAATATTATTGCACATTTTGCTTGTAACCTTGGCCTCGAAGTCTCATAATGTGACTGGAAATATTGTCAGATTGAGTTGTGAACTCAAAAGAATTTCAAACTGGAAACGAAACTACCTTCGGTTACCGGCATTAATAGATGGCGGGACGGCGAAAGTAGATCGTTTCGCTGTTTGGAATGCCAGCGAAGTCTGTCAGAACAAAAACGACGTGGGACAGGAGGGGGCAAGACCGCAGCGTTCTAAGAGTGGGAAGAGGCATCATTTCTCACAAAAATTCTCGTGTGGAGAGATAGATGGTCGAAATTAAGCACAAAACCACGGGTAAGGTTTTGATCAAGGCTAAAGGTTCTTCTTTGAATGGCTGCGTAATAAAGGGTAAAGACCTTTCTGGAGCTGACTTTTCCAATATGCACCTTTCCAACGTGACGTTCACCAGCAGCAACCTCACGGAAGCCAGTTTTCGAGATGCGACGTTGGTTGAATGTAAGATCACGAATTCCGTTGCCAAACGAGCCGATTTTACCGGTGCCAAACTGGAAAAGGCTGATTTCTCTGACACGATTTTTGACGTCAGCAAGTTTATTCGTTGCCAAGGCAATGGCGCTTTGTTTCGTCATTCAAAGATTAACGGAGGCGATTTGGCTGGATCTGATTTCTCTAACGCCGATTTCTTTTTTGCGGAATTACGAGCAGACTTCAAAGGTGCCAACCTTTACGAGGCCAATCTTTTTGGTGCCGACCTCACGCAAGCCGACTTCACGCAATGCGATTTGCGGAAGTCCAATATGACGGATGCAAATATTCAGCGAGCTAATTTCGCTTATTCGAAAATGCAAGATTGCATCGGTACCAATGGCCGTCCTTGGGGTTTCTCTGCGAAAAGCAGCAAAGTGGAGAAAAAGCCGTGGTGGAAAATCTGGAATAACGCGGCCCTCTAACAACTCCACCTGTGAACTCGTTGCGGTCTGGAGCGACGAACCGATTACAAGCCGGCCGCATCGTGGCAAATTGGCTAAATGCCCGTCATTATTGCCACTTTTTCACCCGTAATTCAAAAGTGTTTGAGTTGCACTGTCCATTCGCCGAAAAATCCCATCCTAGACGGAGCGATTTTATGCAGTCGGGATACAACTTGTGGCCGATAATGATAATTGTCGACAAGAACTTGCCGTAAGTCCTGAATTCACAACGGCTGATAGCTTTACACCCGGAAGGAATCTGGACTTACGCTCAAGTGTGTCCAAGTGTTTTCGATGCGGCATTCATTTTTTGGCAATTTGGAGCAATAATTGGGAAAATTGCTAACTCAGCATTCCGCCGCCTTCAGCAGGGACACAGGAGACGAAACAGCAATGGATCGATTGGCCTCGACTAGCGCGAAGTCTCCGGAAAAGCTGCGCACCGAGCTTCTCGATCTGTTTACGCACTTTGAAGAGGGGTTTCGAAAAGACTATCCGTTGTTCTGGCTAATGACGCTTGTTGGTCCCATCGTCCTGACGGCCGCAATCTTGATCGGCTTGGGTCTGTTTTTTGGATGGGACTATTCTTATTCGGTTGTCGTCCATGCATTTTTGACCTTTTTTGTGTTTGGTCGGTTTATTGTTTTTTTGGGGATGCCGGATGCGGTTCAGCAAGCCTACGAAATCACGATGAATGCGGGGGAGTTGTTCGCGCTCGTTACCTACATGGATGTGATGGTCGCCATGTTCGTTACTTTTCACATGGGCTTTTTGTTTCGATTCCCCTACGTCGGTCCCAAGATTGCTGCTTTGGTATGGGACGGCAAGTTCATCATGGCCGCTCACCCCTGGATTCGTCGAATGGCATTCCTAGGGCTTGTGCTGTTCGTCATGTTCCCAACGTCGACGACGGGAAGTATCGGCGGTTCGATTTTCGGACGCCTGTTGGGACTAAGTCGTTTTCTCACCGTGACTGGTGTGTTGCTTGGAAGTTTGATGGGTAACGCATTGATGTATGCATTTTCAAAGCGAATCGATCGATACATTGATCCCAGCAACATGTGGATAAAGATCGCTGGCGGCATGATTTTGGTTGGAATTTTTGTTCTCATCGAAATTCGTTATCAAGCCGTCAAAAGAAAGTACTTCAAACAAGATCAGACGGTGGAATAAACAAAGCGTTATTGTTCAAACAGATTGATTGCAACGTTCACGGATAAGAATCGATCAAGGCTCACCATAAATTGAAATCTACTTGGTCGCAGCTCAACTCCGAAATTGAGAATTGCCAAAAATGTTCGCGGCTCGTCGCACACTGCCAGAAAGTCGCCACCTTAAAGCGCAAAAGCTACTCAGATTTTGATTATTGGGGAAAACCGGTAGCCAACTTTGGCAAAGCGCCTGCGCAATTGTTGATCATTGGCCTCGCCCCGGGAGCACATGGAGCCAATCGCACCGGCCGGATGTTTACTGGCGACCGCAGTGGAGACTGGCTGTTTGGAGCCCTGTATCGGGCCGGATTTTCAAACCGGGCTGATTCACGGCACACGAACGACGGTCTTCGTTTAAGGAATTGCGTCATTACCAATATTTGTCATTGTGCGCCACCCGACAACAAACCCATGCGTGGGGAACTCGAATCGTGTCGACCATTTCTGGACGAGACCATTCGCTTGGTCCGCCCCACGATTTTCCTGGCCCTGGGTGGGTTGGCTTGGCAAGCCATTGTGAAAATCGCGATCGAATCCAACTGGCTAGACGATCCAAAGCCTCGGCCCAAATTCGGGCACGCTGCAAAAGTCGAGTTGCGACCCGTCTGCGAAAACGCAAAAACTCCCCATTCAGAGCCAGAATCCAGGCGATGGCTGGTAGGCAGTTATCATCCGAGCCAGCAAAATACGTTTACCGGGCGCTTGACTGAAGAGATGTTTGATCAAGTATTCAAGGAAATTAACCGCCTGATTCGAATTGAAAGCAAATCGTGAGTTCTGAATTTCCGCAGCCCGAAAATGAACCAGCGCCACAGGATCAGCCGGCCAATCCTCCAAGCTACGATCGGGCGGAAGAGCCGTCTCCGAGTACCGCTTATGACCCTCAATATGCGCCAATGCCAGATCCAGCTTCGCCAAGTCCATTGTTGCCTCAGCAAGAATTAGTGGGCAACCGCGGTTTGGTCGCTTTTTCCTGGCTGATCATACTCGGAATAACATTCTTCATTTTTGCATCGACAACTTATATTCAATTTGTAAGACCTGCGCCCGAGGGACCGCGTGATATTGCAAAAGCTGAGCTAATGCAGATTAACCTGCAAGGCAAAATGTTGCTCGGCTACAAACTGCTATTTGGCGACCAACTGGGCGCAGCCAATCCCAAAGACAACTCGCTGGCATCGCAAATTGCGACCATGAATACAGGTCCTCCCGAATCGAGATACGGTGCCGCGATTTTGACGAACGAATTTGTCGATGCCGCGACAGCACTCGAGCAACTTGCCCAAGTCGATAATCTGATTGTCAAACTTAACTATAAACAGACGGAGAAACAGCAACGACTGCGTGAAATCGTAGGGGCCTTGTTTGAAAGTTATGACGACGGTTTTTACGACTCGCATTCGATTCCCGAAGAAGATCGCGAGTTTCTGAAAAACGAACTCGGATGGGTTGGTGAACTTGCGTTAGTTCCCGAAAAAACACCGCACTCGCACGCTCGCGATCAATTGGAAAACAACGCCCGCAGAAGCACCTTGATTGGCTGGAGTGCGTTTTTTGCGATCATCTTAGCGCTGCTTGCTGGGATGTTGACCGCTTTCGCGTTTCTTGTCATGACGATATCTGGAAATGTGAAGCCCAAATTTCGTCCCCAATCCAGGCGCGGACGCATTTACGCGGAGACTTTTGCGATCTGGTTTGTGTTGTTCTGGGGAGCCCAATTCGCTTTAGCGGTGTTTGCCAATGATTTTCTCACTGACGTCCAGGCGTTCGTAGGCGTGCTGTTCGTCTTTTTTGCGTCACTGATGGTTTTGGTTTGGCCCGTCGCCAGGGGAATTCCATTTTCTGACGTTCGTGAAGATATCGGTTGGAAACTAAAAAACCCATTTGTCGAAGGGGCGATTGCCCTTGTTTCGTATATTTCCGTATTGCCGTTCCTGGCGGGATCGCTCGTCGTGATGATGATAATTATCGTGGTAACGACGATTTTTCAACAGGATCCTAATGCCAACGAACTTTCGTCGGTAGCCGCACCTGGCCATCCAATCCAGGAACAATTCGCTGCCGGTGATCCAACGTTAATCATATGCGCATTTGTGGCGTTGTGTATTGCCGCACCGATTGTTGAAGAAACCATGTTTCGCGGAGTCCTTTATCGTCACTTGCGCGACTCGACGACCGGTTGGCAAAAATATGCGAGCGTTATATTCTCTGCAGTTCTAAGCGGCCTGGTTTTTGCCGCCGTTCATCCCCAGGGCTTGATTGGGCTCCCGTTGTTGTCAACGTTGGCAATTGGTTTTGCGTTGGTTCGTGAATGGCGAGAATCCCTGGTCGCTCCGATGATCATGCATGCGATCAATAATGGTTGCGTGGCCACGTTACTTTTCCTGATTTTGTAAGTTCACTTCGCTGGATGTGCACCACCCAACCGACAAAACCAACTTGGACGTCAATCAAATGGCCAAAGTTAACGAACACTATTTGAAACTACAGGCCGGATACCTGTTTCCCGAGATTGGTCGGCGCGTGAGGGCTTTCTGCGAAGCCAATTCCGACGCCGACGTGATCAAGATGGGGATTGGCGACGTGACACAACCGCTCCCGGCTGCGGTCATCCGGGCGATGCACGACGCGGTCGATGAGCTGGCGAATGTGGAAACTTTCAAAGGCTACGGACCGGAAACAGGTTACAGTTTTTTGCGTGAGGCCATCGCAGAGAATGACTTCGCCGAACGAGGCGTCGAAATCGACCCGGAGGAGATCTTTATTTCGGATGGTTCCAAGTCTGACTCAAGTAACCTGGTTGAAGTCTTTGGTGCTGACAACAAAATCGCTGTTTTTGATCCTGTTTATCCGGTCTACGTTGACACGAACGTCATGGTTGGACGGACTGGGCCCGCGCTGGATTCGGGCAGATATGAAGGCCTGGTTTATTTGCCACTAACTGAAGAAACAGGATTTCAACCTCCACTTCCAAAGGAAAAAGTTGATCTGATTTATTTGTGCAATCCTAACAATCCAACGGGAACCGTGGCCAGCAAAAAAACGCTTCAAAAATGGGTCGATTACGCGAGAGAACACGAAGCTGTTATTTTCTACGATGCCGCCTACGAAGCCTTCATTTCCGAAGACGATATGCCTCACTCGATTTATGAGATTCCTGGTGCGAAAGACGTTGCGATTGAACTTCGCAGCTTCAGTAAGACGGCCGGATTCACGGGCACACGTTGTGCGTTTACCGTTGTTCCGAGGCAATTGACGGGGACGACGTCAGACGGCCAATCGCAGGCTCTCCACCCGTTGTGGTATCGCCGACACAGCACAAAATCAAACGGAGTCTCTTATCCGATTCAACGTGGAGCGGCCGCAATTTATACGCCGGACGGCAAGCAGCAGGTGCGTAAGCTAGTTGATTTCTATTTAGAGAATGCACGTCTGCTGCGGGAAGGCATGTCGGACGCGGGTTTTACGGTCTACGGTGGCGTGAACGCTCCTTACGTTTGGCTGAAAACCCCAACCGGACTTTCAAGTTGGGAGTTTTTCGATCTGCTTTTGGAAAAGTCAAACATTGTCGGCACTCCCGGCAGCGGATTTGGTGCGGCTGGTGAAGGCTTTTTCAGACTCAGTGCGTTTAGTAGTCGCGAAAACACGGTGGAAGCCATCGCCCGAATCCAGAAATCCGTCGCGGCAAAAGTGTGAAGATACGGATCGGCGTCACTGTCGAATATGAAAACGACTCTGGTCAGAATCGAGCCTGAACTTCGTCTGACCACAGGCGTACGTTGAGCATTGGCCCAGGTACTCCCAACATTCTCGATGATGCGGTGTGGAACATGTTCGACAAACGACACGGCGTTGATTAATCGGTTCACCACAAACCATGCACACCGCTTCAGTCGTGTCGAGAGACACGGCCGTCACTTCGATCGCATTCGTCGCATCCACAATCGTTGCACGCATGATGAAATACGAATCGACAAACTGCCGTACGACAGACTGAATCATGGCAGGATCGGAGAATTTCACTTCGCGGTCTAACTGCATCCTGCCTCCAGAGATGTTCAGCACCGCATTTTTTCCCATCGAATAGATCGCGGCTTGAACTGCAGGCTGAAGAAAGTGCATCAGCTCGACCACGTCGTTGGACTGAACGACGAACCGGCTGTCGAAGTCTGGATTGCCAACCCGAATATCTTGCATGCCAATGAACTTTTTCATGGCATCCGAGAGCGTCTCAGGAAAGAACTTTGCGCGAAACCGCATGTCGTGCCAGATTGCGTAGATCTGGATAACCTGCTTGCCCTTAAGGTACTTTGCTTTGACAACAAAACTCACGTCGTCTTTTTTGAAAGTCACCGTTTTCAGACGCGTCGCAGACGTCATGGTGCCGCCGTACGTCCTGGCAAGATCCGAAAACGTCTGAGACAGCTCCCGATGCATCCGAAACACATTTGCCAACAAAATTGCAATGACGACAATGATGAACACGATCGCCGGAATCAAGACGACAGAAAAGGTCAACGCTATTCCTTTAGTTCTTGTTTTGATTTCGATTTGGCTGATTCATGGCAGTTGGGTTAGTGATGGTGGCCACTTCAATGGCAAGGGCGCTAATCCGATTGCCGTTCAAATTTTGAACGAACTCAACACAAGTCATTCGGAAAGTGCGTCAGCGACCGAAGAATCTCACGCGAAAATACGAGAGATCTTCACGGCGCACCACTCAGATCGAACAAATTTCCGAACTAAACGGGGTCGTCCAGTTTTTTGATCATGCGCCCGGAGTGCCAGCCTGTAATCGCCGAAAACGCAAGTGTTGCGACAACCATAATCGTGGCCCCAATGATCCCACAATAGGGCACGTGATAGAATAAACCACCCAGGCAGGCAGCGAACGCCAACCCCAGCACGTAGATATAAAAGTGTTTCCAATCACTCGGTTCGGTCCTGAAAGTCTTGAATGGTTCAAAATCTACGCCGATAAATGGCCATTGATTGAACCAGGCAACGATCAGCAACAGGGGAGCAATCAAAAACCTGATGGGTGCCGAGACATATGAACTCAGCATCAAAAATGGGGAACCGGCCACTGCAAAACTGAAAGCAAACAGTAAAAAAGTACTCTTCATTTCATCGAAACCTTGGGTCTTGAAGGTCTCAACTTGTTTCAAACCACGAGCTGTGTCTCGGAAAACGAAACTGCAGATGTACCATAGCCAAACCGTGCCAGCGCCATAAATGAACAAGTAAAGAGACCCGTAAAACAGCATCGACGCTGCCCCCACAAAATCCGGCTCGGCGTTTTCGCCGATCGTCCCCTCAAAAAGATGAAAGACGAACACTCCCAGGGTCAGCAACAAGATCGCGATTAACGCTCGCAGGATCAGGGCTGGATCTTGGAGAACCGAAGTCACGAGATCTGTCAGCGTCTTATAAGTGAGCGGCTTTAGCTCCTCGCTCGTGTGAACGCTGAGCGGCTTTTCCTGTTCGGGTTCGTCAAGCGAATTTTCAAATCGTTCGCGCAACGAGACTTTCTTTTTCGGCTTGGTCGGAACTGGCGTTGGTTTGGAATCAGAATCGGACGTGCTTGCTGGCGGCGCGGCAGATTGGACTGGTGTGGGTGGTTGAGGCGTTTCGGGGCGCTGAGTCTCAGCGCGAGTTGTCATTTCTTCCTCATTCACTTGGAGATCAGAAATATCCTCGTCTTCGGCGATCTGGGCTTCGTCAAAACCGGCCTGTGTAGGCAACGGAGCCAATAAATCTTTCTCAACCTCGGGCAATCCATGATCAGGATTGATAAGCATATCGACTTTGGGGCGTTCGATAGGATCGGCCAATCTGAGCTCTTCTTCCGATTCTTCTTTGAAACCCGGAATTTGCCCCATCCAATCCGGCCGATGTTTGGACGGTTTCTCAGGAGGTTTTACTTTTACCTTGGTATAGCAGACCGGACATTCCACCATCGTCCCAACTTGGTCCTGGGTAACGTGAATCCGAGTATCACAAATCGTGCATTTCATACCGTAGAGATCTGCGACATCGACCTGGTCGCTGGTAATTCCCTCAACACGGATTGGGGAGGTGTCTTCTTCTGGCGGCACTTTGTCGCCAACATCGCCAGTCTCAGCAACGTCGGGCGAATCAACTTGCAAATGCAATTCGCTTCCTTCCGCAGCATCGTCGAAAAGAACGATCGGTGGCGATTTAGCCGGGGTTGCATCGAATTGTTTCTCCGTTTCGCCGGCCTCGTTCGCTTTTCGTTGAGCGATCTCTTTTTTGAGTCTTTTCTTTTGTGGCAGGTTTTCGTCGGAAACAACCCGCTTGGGGCGCGTTGGCGAGTCCGTCGGTATTTTTGTTCCCGGGTGAAGAATCGGTGGAGGAGTCACGATGTCTTTTGGCGGCGGTTCTTTGGCCTTGGCAATTACCTCTTCGATGTCGTCGCCGAATTCAAAATCGATATCAAACTGGTGTTCATCCTTTTTTGACGAATCGCCCTGCCCTTGATCTCGGTCAGGCGTATCCTTGTAAATGACGTCGAACTCCGATAAGACTTCTGGAACGGTGACGGGAGTCTTGCAATTGGAGCAACGGCCCTTTTTGCCTTCGTTTGCTCTGGCGGACTTGAGCGTAGTCTGGCAATGCGGGCAATCAAATTCAATGACGTTCGGGTGCGAACTCAATTTTGGCTCCAGGCAATCAGGATCGGTATCGGACTATTATTAGTAATCCTGTCCGTACTGTCCAAAGCTGATTTTGCTCCAAATGATTCCCCAGCTCAACGATTTTCCGGCAATCCTTATCTAATCCGACCATTTGTTCTCGGTTGCCTTGATTTGAAGATTATCGCAAACTAAATCGTCACTCAGGTCGTTCTGTTGGAGTCGATGCGGACATGAAATTGATAAGAGTTGCGGCCGGGGTGTTAAACCAGACTGCTTTGGACTGGCTTGCAAACCGCCAGAACATCTGCGATTCGATTGCGGAAGCTCGCAAGTCAAACGTTATGGTGTTGTGCCTACCCGAACTTTGCATCACGGGCTACGGCTGTGAAGATGCTTTTCACGCGCCTGGCGTACACGCCACAGCCTTGAAGATGCTCCAATCGATTGTACCTGAAACCGTTGGCATGATCGTTTCCGTCGGCTTGCCGATCATGTACGCCGGTGGACTTTTCAATACGGCCGCATTGCTTGTGGACGGTCAGATCATCGGTTTCGTGGCCAAACAACATCTGGCCGGCGACGGTATTCATTATGAACCTCGGTGGTTTAAGCCGTGGCCGGAGGGAATCAACGTTTGGATTGATATCGAAGGCATGGAATATCCACTCGGAGACTTGTTGTTTGACATCGGTGGGATCCGCATCGGATTTGAGATTTGTGAAGACGCCTGGGTCGGCACACGGCCAGGTGGAAAACTCGCTGCCCGCGGGGCCGATATCATTCTCAATCCGAGTGCCAGTCATTTTGCGTTTGGAAAACACGCGGTGCGCAAAAGGTTTGTGATCGAAGGCAGCCGCGCATTCAACGTGACGTATGTCTATTCCAACTTGTTGGGCAACGAGTCGGGGCGGGCCATTTTTGACGGCGACGCAATGATTGCCTCGGATGGTCAACTTGTGGAATTGGGCGATCGGCTTTCATTCAAGAGCATTGGTCTTACCGTGGCCACCGTTGACATCGATTCAACTCGCATGAAACGTGCGCGTACGGGTAGCTTTGAACCGGAAGTCGATGGCGATGAATCAGATCTCATTCAAGCAGAATTCAAGTTGCCGGATTGCAAACTTGCTGCCACCGTCGTCACGAAACCGGAATGGGAAGACAGCGAAAACCTGAAATGCGAAGAGTTTACGCGCAGTGTCTGTCTGGGGTTATACGACTATATGCGCAAGAGTCACTCTCACGGGTTTGTCGTCTCTCTTAGCGGCGGAGCGGACTCGGCCGCCTGCGCAACCTTGGTTGCGACCATGCTGGAACTGGCTGTCGCCGAACTGGGAATGGAGGAAACCGTCAAGCAGATGGGCGACTGGGTGACCAAAGACCAAGCACCGCTATCCAACCTCCACGAACTCGTGACTCGCACACTTACCACCGTCTACCAATCGACTAAGAACAGTGGAAATGTAACTCGCAATGCTGCCCGCGATGTCGCCAAAGCGATCGGAGCCAGGCATCTTGAGTTCGACGTAGAATCTCTTGTCAGTAGTTATCGAGATATGGTCAGTAATGCGATTGGATACGAACTTAACTGGAAAGACCACGACATTACTTTACAGAACATTCAGTCTCGAGTGCGTTCACCGAGTGTCTGGATGTTAGCGAATCTAAATAACGCGTTGCTGCTTTCAACAAGTAATCGCAGCGAAGCGGCAGTCGGTTACGCGACGATGGATGGCGATACGAGTGGCGGACTGAGCCCAATCGCAGGGATCGACAAGGCATTTTTGCGGGAATGGCTAAGCTGGATGGAAACCGATGGACCCCTTGGTCTTGCCCCGGTTCCGGCTCTCAAAAGTATCAACTCGCAAAAACCGACTGCCGAATTACGGCCGCCGGAATACCAACAAACCGATGAAGATGATTTGATGCCTTATGATGTGCTCGATTATATCGAGCGTTTGGCGATATTAAAAAAACTAATGCCGGTCGAAGTGTTTGAACACCTCAAGTTAAAATATGCCGACGCTCCGCCAAAACAATTAGGAGAATGGGTAATACGCTTTTTCAAGCTCTGGTGCCGCAACCAATGGAAACGAGAAAGGTACGCGCCAAGTTTTCATCTCGACGACGAAAACCTGGACCCCAAAACTTGGTGCCGCTTTCCGATTCTCTCGGGCGGATTCGAGTACGAGCTGAAGCAATTGGAAGAACTTTTGTGAATCAGGTTTTCGGTGATGGACGCCAACGAAACACAATCAGAAGACGAAGTCAAACTGGCTCCGCCGGATCCGGAAATTGATGCGGTGCGCAAAATGAGTGTGGCGCAGCCATTTCTGCCCGGCGTCTCTGAACCGGTAATCGACGATTCGAAGTATCAGTTCAGAATCTGGCATATCATGTTGGTTATGGTAATTGTGGCGTTAACGCTTGCGTCACTTGAGTGGCTTCCGAGCAGTATCGTGGCCGGAATTCTGGGAACCTTGACTCTTGTTTCGCTGGTCGGCGGGTTGAGGCTTGCTGAAAAGCACCCAAAACTAAGCTTGTTGTGGGCGGTTCTGTTGTTGATGTATTTGACAATCGCGATCTATTTGACGGTTCGATACTTGCTTGGATTCTGAAACAACCGTAGCAGGCGTTCGTTTGACGGAAATCGGAACGCGGTATGAGTATCGAGTAGGCCGGAACGAGCGCAGCGCTGTTCCGGCAATTCCGGGATTTGACGGATGACATGCCGAATCAGCGCAGAGTTTGTTCCGGCCTGCTCTTCTACTCTTCACGAGCCCCACTTAAAACAATCCTGAATCCGCTTTACATTAACTTCATGCCCAGCGTCATCGAACAATTACACGAACGAGCCAAAGCCAATCCGAAGCGGATCGTTTTTCCCGAATCGCAGGATCCGCGGGTCATCGAGGCGGCCACCGAATTTGAACGACTTGGTTTGGGAACAGCGGTTTTTGTCGGCGACGTCGCCGGCAGTTTGTTGGAAACGGTCACCGTTTCCAACCAGGCGATGCTCGACCAGTGCGCTCAGCAGCTTTTTGAAAACCGCAAACACAAGGGCATGACGGTTGAGCTGGCTTGCGAAGCGATCGCAGAGAATCCGCTCCTTTTTGGTTCCTTGCTCGTGCGAACCGGCTTTGTCGACGGTTCGGTCGCCGGAAGCATCGCAACCACGGCAAGTGTGATTCGAGCAGGATTGTACGGCGTTGGTCCACTTCCCGGACGCAAGTTGGTTTCCAGTTTTTTCTTGATGCAACTTCCTGACCGCGCGCTCACCTACGCAGATTGCGGTGTCGTGCCCGATCCAGCCGCCGAGCAGCTCGGTGAGATTGCCGTGACGGCAGCCGAAAATCACCAACTTCTGACCTGCGAACCGCCCAAGGTCGCGTTGTTGTCTTATTCCACCAAGGGAAGTGCCCATCACCCCCGCATCGATAAAGTACGCCAGGCATTGAAACACGCTCGGCAGATGGCTCCGGATTTGGCGATCGATGGAGAGCTCCAATTTGACGCCGCTTTTGTTCCGCAGGTTGCACAAAAAAAGGCACCCGATTCTCCGGTCGCCGGTCAGGCTAACGTATTTGTCTTTCCCGATCTCGACTCGGGAAATATCGCATACAAGATCACCGAAAGGCTCGCAGGTGCTCAAGCAATGGGACCGCTTGTTCAAGGGTTGGCAAAACCGTGCATGGATCTTTCACGCGGCTGTTCGCCAAAAGATATCGTTGATGTGGCCGTGATCGCTTCGATCCTGGCACAACAAGTTGAGTAAGACGAGGTTCTCCGAGTTGTTACAGTTGGACCCTTCTCCGAGGTTGTGAGTTTATGGTGTCGGTCAGTCTGTCCCAGACTGACACCGCGACAAAGTTGCGGTTTTTCCGTGTCTGAGACAGACACGGCTACAGTTTAGGCTGCGCAAAGGGGGGACTGGCACGATGAAAAAGAGAACTTGCAGCCAAGTAGATGAGGTGGCGCGTCGAGTCAGTCCCCGTTTTTTTCCGCTACCTTGCGCTGTAGTACTACACCTGCAGTACGCCCGTTCGAAACGGTTCATCTTGCACGTGGCGGGTCACGATTCCCAGCGACTGGATCAAAACGTCCCGCGTATCGGCGGGGTTGATGATCGCGTCGACCCACAGACGCGCCGCCGCATAGCGGATGTCTGTCGACGTTTCGTATGAATCCTGAACCTTCGCACGCAATTCTTCCAGTTCTTGTGTGTCGGGTTCTTTTCCAGCCCGTTTTAACGCCGCAATGTTGATATCCAAAATCGTTTTTGCAGCCTGAGCTCCGCCCATGACAGCGTAACGAGCATTTGGCCATGCGAAAATTAATCTTGGATCAAAAGCTTTACCGCACATGGCGTAGTTACCCGCTCCGTAGCTGCCACCAGTAATGACGGTGATCTTCGGAACGCGGCTGTTCGAGATGACGTTGACGACTTTTGCCCCGGCTCGAATGATTCCAACTTGTTCGCTATCGCGTCCGACCATAAATCCCATTACATCTTGCAGAAAAATGATCGGCGTCCACGTCTGATTGCAGTCCATAATGAAGCGGGCTTCTTTGTCCGCACTGTCGTGGTAGATGACGCCACCGAACTGCATGCCTTCCTTCGGTGTTTTTACAACCGTCCGTTGGTTCGCGACGATGCCCACTTGGTAGCCGCCGATCTTTGCATACCCGCAAACGATGGTCTGCCCGTAGTCCGACTTGTACTCTTGAAACGTCTCCGCATCGACAAGGTGGCTAATCAAGTCATGCACGTCATAACGAGACTGCGGGTCGATCGGAATCTTTTCGTAAATGTCTGAATTTGAGGGACCAGCGTCTACCGATTCGTCGCGCCGAAACTCGGAGGCAATCGTATCGTTCGGCAACATATCGATCAGACGCTTCAGCCGTTCAATTGCCGCGTCGTCATTGGGTTCTTTGAAGTCGATCGTGCCGCTGATACTGGCATGCATTGAGGCTCCGCCAAGATCTTCCGATGTCACTTCCTGGCCAATCGCACTTTTGACCAAAGCAGGTCCAGCCAGGTACAGGCCAGAACCTTCGGTCATGACCAGCTTGTCACACAACACAGGCAAGTAACCACCGCCCGCGACACAGTTTCCCATGATCGCCGCGAGTTGCGGTATTCCCATCGCAGAGATTACGGCGTTGTTGCGAAAAATGCGTCCGAAGTCGTCTTCGTCTGGAAAAATTTCATCTTGCAGAGGCAAAAACACGCCAGCGGAATCAACGAGATAGACGAGCGGCACCCGGCAGTGCATCGCGATTCGCTGCGACCGCAAGACCTTCTTGCACGTCATCGGGAAAAATGCACCTGCTTTCGTCGTCGCATCGTTGGCGATAATCATCACGGTGCGCCCAGAGACTCTTCCAAGCCCACATATAACGCTCGCCGAGGGTGCCCCGCCCCATTCCGTGTACATCTCCCAAGCGGCCCACAAACCGACTTCCATCCAAAACGAGTCACCGTCAAGTAGTTTCCCGATTCGTTCACGAGCCGTCAGTCGCCCTTTTTTATGTTGGCGTTCAATTGAACGCTCGCCGCCACCGAGTCCAATTTTGTCGCTTTCGGCTGTGAATTTACTGATGAGTTGGTGCCAAGCCATATCGAAATTTGTGTTAGATGAATGTTGTTGGAACCTGAAAAGATAATCCGAAAGGAGTTGTTAAGCGAGTGGTTAACAAGTTCGTAATTTCGGCTTTCAAGAAAGTTTGGCTTGGAAACCTCGGTTTTTTAAGCTCTCCTTGGGGAGAGGTCGCCGTCTCAGCGCCCGGTGAGGGGAGACTCGCAACGACAACACTTTTTAAACTGGGAACGACAAACAAACAAAAACGCAGGACAGACTTGATGGTCCGTCCTGCGCCAATTCTGACGCCCTTATCATCTATCCCTATTGGGGAATGTCCTTTTCCTCAGGTGTGAGAACCCAATTTTTTGAATAATCATGTTGCAGCCAGGCGTTGGCTACTTTCTCCACTTCGGAGTCAAAGTTCGTTTTTAGCTCCTCAAATCGTCGTTCGTTTCGAATACGAGCCAGTCGCATGTAAAGCATGCCGGTATCAACTTCGATCTGTTTCTTGGGCTCTGGAATCGTGCCGTTCACTAACAGAGCGCTCAATCGCGAATACACGCAGCTGGCCATGAACAACTCCGTCGCGATATCCCCCAAGCGTCCCTGAGTAAACTCTTGGTCGAGGATACCCTCACGGTGTTTGATGAGCGCCATTTCGACGGACCACGCGAATTTCCCGATCTGTTTGCCGATTGAGTTGGCGAAGAATCTCAAGTGCTCGTGTTTGACCGGTAGTTTGGCCGCGGCCTTGATCAGTTTGTACGCTTTCCAGGGAGCACTCTGAACGACTTGCATTTCTTTGCCCACGTGTCGGATACCAACCGCGGCAATAAAACAACGAAGCACATCATTGGCTCCTTCACCGATCAAATTCAACCTGGCATCCCGCATCAATCGCTCAAACGGTTGATCCGTAAAAAAACCTTTTCCACCCCAGATCTGGAGGCAATCATTTGTGATTCTCCAAAGCATGTCACTGGCAAAGACCTTAATCATGGCCGTTTCAACCATGAAGTCGTCGGCGCCACTGTCAATTAATGCAGCCGTGTGAAACGTCGCGCTTTCCATTGCATAAGTATCAGCAGACGCCAGCGCCAATTTGTTTTTGACCAGTTGAAACTCGCCCAGCGTTTTTCCGAATTGGTAACGGGAATTCGCCCGCGCCACCATTCGTTCAATGCAGTATTTCGCGGCACCCGTACAACAAGCGCCAAACGTGGTCCGACCATAATCGAGTACCGTCAATGCGACTTTCAGGCCATTGCCGACTGGTCCAAGGATATTTTCGTTGGGAACTCGAACATCCGTCAATTTGAAACGGCCCGTGGCGGTACCGCGAATCCCGCACTTTTCCATTCGCGCTTCAAGGACTTCAAAGCCCTTCATGTCGGGCGTCACGAGAAAAGCTGTGATCTTGCCATCCGGCTCCGCAACATCAGGGGTCCGGGCCATGACCGTCAAGACATCTCCGATCCCGCCGTTCGTGATCCAACGCTTTTCGCCATTCAAGATATAGGCTTGTCCATCTTCGGTTGGCTCGGCTCGCGTACGTACATTACCCGCATCGGAACCTGCGTTGGCTTCTGTCAAGGCAAATGCCGCCAGCTTTTCTCCAGCCGCCAGTGGTTTCATCCACTGCTCTTTCTGCTCTTCGGTTCCAAACAATTGAAGGGCCCGTAAACCGATCGAGTGATGAGCATTTACAAAAACTCCGGTCGAGGCACAATGTCCGCCAATGACCTCCATGACCCGGCAGTAATTGAACTGTGACATCCCCTGACCACCAAGCTTCGGATCGATCGTCATGCCGAGGACACCAAGTTCGCCTAACCCCTTGATCACCGATTCAGGAATATCAGCTTCGCGATCAATCTTTTCAGGATCAATATTGTCGAGACAGAATTCCTTTACTTTTTCGACCATTTCATCGCCCGCCGTACGAGCGTCATGGGACTGCTCCGGATAGGGCATGATCGATGCTTCCCGGAATTTTCCGAAATAGAGATCTTTGGCAAAGCCTTCTTTTTCGGGGCCGGAAAACAAGAGTTCCTCAGCTTGTTCGATCTGTTTCTTTTGCAGGTCACTAAGCGATGCGCTCATCGATCGTCCTTATGTTGTTGAAGTCATCAGCAGCCCGGCTGAGTCATTTTGGCTGCCGGAAATGAGGGATTTCTTCGGCTTTTTTGTTGAAAAGATTATGCCCGATTTACCCCCAAAATCAACAAGTCAAATTCTCATTTATTGGCGCCAAGATGGAGAATAAACGCATCGTTTAACCGCGTCGGCAACGCCCCGCACGTTTGGACGGTAAAACGCTGCCCGTTGGGCACGCGGTTAAACAAGGGGCCCTCAAAACGCCTTTTTATCAATACCGGACTCAACAAGGTTCGTCGCGCGTTTCCTAGCTCAGAATCAGGTCTTGGGGCTTGAACAAGATGCGAGCAAAACGCAAACGTTTTTTCCGATCAAATCGAATACGACGATTGGCTAACCCGGGGCCTTTTCCTCCGCGTGGGCAATTGGTCAACGGCAGTTTTTTTCATACGATATCTGCTGAAGAATATTCGAAAATCAAGCTATTTCGCGAGCGTACGAATTCGCCGCGAATTTTCGTTCTGTACCGGCGCGATGAAATGGCGGATCCCAATTCAACTCAATCAACTTAAAAGGCACTGTAATGTCCGATGCATTTATTATCTCAGGTGTCCGAACTCCGATCGGCTCTTTTCTGGGAGGTTTTGGCTCACTGTCAGCCACTGATCTTGGCGGCGTCGTTGTTGGCGAATCAATTAAACAGGCCGGTTTGACGCCGGATAAAATTGATGAAGTCATTATGGGTCAAGTGCTTCAAGCGGGAGCAGGTCAGGCGCCTGCCCGGCAAGCGGCCCTCAAGGGTGGGCTGCCCGCGACGATCCCAGCCGTAACCGTCAACAAAGTCTGCGGCTCAGGTCTCAAAAGCGTCATGTTCGCCAGCCAAGCCATTCGTTGTGGTGATGCAACCGCGATCGTCGCTGGCGGCATGGAAAATATGTCAATGGCTCCTCACGTTGTTCACGGACTTCGCGGCGGTGTGAAGCTTGGTGACAAGCCCATCCAGGACGAAATGGTATTCGACGGTCTGACTTGTTCGTTTGAGTCGTGTCATATGGGCATGCACGCCGAACACATTGCTAAAAAGTTCGATGTGACTCGCGAAGACCAGGACAAGTTTGCGGCGCGTTCCCAGCAATTGGCTGCCAAGGCCATGGCCGATGGCGTATTCGCTGATGAGATTGTTCCGGTCACGGTCAAGGGCCGCAAAGGCGATACAGTGGTCGACGCTGATGAAGGCCCCCGACCCGACACGACGATCGAAGGCTTGTCAAAACTACGAGCCGTGTTTGATCGGGAAGGCACCGTAACGGCTGGCAATGCTTCAACGCTCTCCGATGGAGCTGCGGCTGTGGTTGTCGCCGACGAAACAGTTTCAGCTTCGGCACCTTGGCGATTCAAGATCCTCTCCAGCCACACTTCCGGCACTGAGCCGAAGGACCTTTTCATTGCGCCAGTTGCCGCCATCCAGGAAGCCCTCAAGAAAGCCGACTTGACCGCCGCAGATATTGACTTGTTCGAAATCAACGAGGCCTTTGCCAGCCAGATGGTTGCTTGCCTTAAAGAGCTAAAGCTGGATGAAAATAAGGTGAATATTTACGGAGGAGGGATTTCATTAGGCCATCCGATCGGCGCCAGCGGGGCTCGCGTGCTGGTGACACTGATTCACGCATTGCGCCGAACAGGCGGCAAACGTGGAGTTGCCAGTCTCTGCCTCGGCGGTGGAAATGCCGTCGCCATGGTGGTTGAAGCAGCCTAGACCATGAAAATCTTGAATCTGAAATTCTCAAATTCTCAAATCTGACGTCTGACGACAAACTTCTTCGGAGAAACAATGGACTCGTTACTAATCGAAATCGCTGACTACGTTCACCATAAAGAAATCAACAGTGATTTGGCGTACGACACCGCTCGCTACTGCCTGATGGATAGCCTGAGTTGCGGTTTCCTGGCGCTTGCTTACCCCGAGTGCCGCAAGATGCTGGGCCCTCTCGTTCCCGGGGCGTCAATGAAGGGCGGTTGCCGCGTACCGGGTACGCCTGTTCAGCTTGATCCGGTCAAAGCAGCTTTTGACATTGGCACCCTTGTTCGTTGGCTCGACTTCAACGATACCTGGCTCGCCGCGGAATGGGGACATCCCTCGGACAACCTCGGCGCCATCCTTGCAGTTGCCGATTATCAGAACCGGGTCAAAGGCGAATCGGTGACGGTACGAGATGTGTTGACTGCGATGATCAAGGCTCATGAAATCCAAGGCATCCTGGCACTTGACAATTCGTTTAATCGGGTCGGACTGGATCACGTGTTGTTGGTCCGCGTTGCCAGCACAGCGGTCGCCGCCCAAATGCTGGGCTGCGACTACGACCAAACGGTTAACGCCGTTTCAAATGCATGGATCGATGGCGGCGCGCTAAGGACTTATCGCCACGCTCCCAACACCGGTTCGAGAAAGAGCTGGGCCGCCGGAGATGCAACCAGTCGCGCCGTGCGACTGGCGCTCATCGCAAAAACAGGCGAGATGGGCTATGCGACAGCCCTCTCGGCGCCGAATTGGGGCTTCCAGGACGTTCTGTTTAATGGCAAACAAATCACTCTACGGATGCAGCTGGATTCGTACGTGATGGAGAACATTCTATTCAAGATCTCTTTTCCGGCCGAGTTCCATGCGCAAACTGCGGTTGAATGTGCTTTGACCCTCCATCCGCAAGTGAAAGACCGCATTAATGATATTGAGCGCATCGAACTTGAAACACAGGAACCAGGCGTTCGAATCATCGATAAAACCGGACCGCTGAATAACTTTGCCGATCGAGATCATTGCCTTCAATACATGGCAGCCATCGGTCTGATCTTCGGCGAATTAACGGCCGAGCACTATACCGACAGCGTCGCCTCCGATGAACGGATTGACGCTTGCCGAGCAAAAATGGTTGTTCGCGAAAACGAATCCTTCACCCAGGATTATTACGACCTCGACAAACGTGCGATCGGTAATAGCATTCAAGTTTTCTTCAACGACGGCACCAGCACCGAGCGCGTCGAGGTTCAATATCCCGTTGGTCACCGTAAACGCCGCGATGAGGGAATGCCGCTTTTGGAAGACAAGTTCAACAACAGTCTCAACGTAGTCTTTGACGCCATTCAGGCCCAGAACATTCGCAATGCGTTTGGCAACCACGTGGAATTGGATGGCACGCCAGTGAAAGAATTCATGGAGTTGTTTGTCAAAGCGACCTCGGACGTTAGTCAACTTTTGGTATAGAGACTGAGACCCAATCTCAAATGGACATCCGTACGGCGTCGGAAATCACTGGCGTTTTCTTTTAACATTTCCCAACGGTGTGTATTCGGCTTAGTCGCCAAGCGGCTATAATTGGCGATTCAATATCGTGTTTGAGTGACTTGAGTGATGCCATAACGCGAAAAATCGAATTTTGGAGATAACAGATGCAATCGAAAAAAATGGAAGAAGCTCTCAACAAACAAATCAATGAAGAGCTTTATTCCGCATACGCTTATCTGGCAGCGGCGGCGGAGGCTGACCGACTTCGTTTGCCGGGCTTTGTCAACTGGTTCAAAATGCAGTACCACGAAGAACTGGCACATGCCGATCGATTTTTCAATTTCATTCTGGAGCGCGACGGCGAAGTTGAACTCGACCCGATCGGCAAACCCAATATTAATAACGAAACGCCGCTCAGCCTGTTTGAAAAAGCGCTCGCCCACGAACAGCACATCACCCAGTGCATTTTCAATTTGAAAGATTTGGCCCGCGCGGAAAAAGACTACGCCACCGACGTATTTCTGGAGTGGTTCGTTAACGAACAAGTTGAAGAAGAAGCCAACGCCCGCGGAGTGATTGACCAGCTCAAGATGATCGATGGCAATCCTAATGGACTCTACATGATTGACCGCGAACTCGCTGCCAGACAGCCCGAAGAAAGCGATGCGTAGCGAAGATTAGATGTTATTTATCTGAACAAGACATCTTTGATTGAGTCCGGTATTAGCAAAGAGGTTTCCGAACGACCCATCGTTTAACCGCGTGTCCATCGGGTCGCGATTTGCTTATCCAAGCTCGCGGGGCGTTGCCCACGCGGCTAAAGGATGATCGCGATTGAAGTCGAAAATTATCGTGTTATTGAATCCTCCGAGTTTCGGTTACAATTGGTCAATCGCATCCCGGATCAGACCAGAGGGCAAAATGAACGTCTTCCGACCAGTTTGCGTCGCGCTTGCGATCGCGCTGATTAGTTGGAATCATCCTGTCTCGGCTAAGGACGATGTCGTCACGGGCTTCAATCTTCGCACAACCTCAGGCAAAACGGCTGTACTGGACGCTGAGCCTCCGTCAGAAGTGAAGTTCACGGTTGTCTGCTTCATTGGAATCGAGTGTCCACTCGCTCGACTGTACGGTCCACGACTAAACGAGCTGGCCCAGGAATTTAAGACTCACGGCGTGCGTTTTATCGGCGTGGATAGTAACCGACAGGATTCCGAAGAAGAGCTGACGGCATTTGTCGAGTCTTTGAATCTTCAATTCCCGGTGGCAAAAGATCATCGAAATCTCGTCGCCGATCAGTTCCAGGCCGAACGAACGCCCGAGATCTTTGTCGTTGATCGAGACTTGAACATCGTGTATCGAGGCCGCGTGGACGACCAATACCAACCGGGGATTGCCAAGTCCAAGCCGACGAGAAACGATTTGCGAATCGCGATCGAAGAACTGTTGACCGGAGAATTGCCCAGCCAACCGCTGACAAAACCCGAGGGTTGCATTATTGGACGAGTCAAAGAGACCCGGGAAGACAGTCCAATCACATTTTCGAAACAGATCTCAAGAGTCTTGCAAAGACATTGTGCCGAGTGCCATCGGGCGGGCGACATTGGGCCCTTTTCGCTAACCGATTACGAAGAAGTCGTAGGCTGGGGTGATATGATCGTTGAGGTCGTCGATGAAGGGCGAATGCCTCCTTGGCACGCTGATCCGAACCATGGAGATTTCGCGAATACCCGGCTGATGCCCTCTCTGGATAAACAAATCCTTCGTGATTGGGTTGCTGCCGGGGCGCCGTTTGGCAAAGCTGATGAACTTCCCGAACTTCTGAAGCGCAAAGAGGGTTGGAATCTTCCCCGTGATCCTGACGTAGTTGTTTCGATGAGCGACAAGCCTTTTGACGTCCCAGCGGACGGCACTGTCGACTATCAGTACTTCGTCGTTGACCCCGGATTCAAAGAAGACAAATGGGTCGTGGCCGCAGAAGTTGCACCCGGCAACCGTTCCGTTGTTCATCATAGTATCGTCTTTATTCGACCGCCCGATGGTGTTTCCTACACCGGCGTCGGCTGGTTGAGTGCCTACGTTCCCGGACAGCGAGAAACGGCATACCCCGATCGTCATGGTCGACGGGTTCCGGCGGGTTCGAAACTGGTGTTCCAGCAACACTACACTCCTGTTGGTAAAAAGCAGTCTGACATCACAAAAATCGGCTTGGTCTTTGCCGATGAATCGGAGATCGATCAAAAGGTCTACACCCTGATCGCGATTGATCAGGATTTTGAAATTCCGCCTCATGCCGGCGCTTACCGGGTCGAAGCGAAGGTTCGCTACTTGCCAAAAAAAGGAGAACTGCTCGGCTTTGCTCCTCACATGCATTATCGAGGCAAGTCATTTCGGGTGACATCACGGTCGGGTGAATCCGAAAACATCATGCTCGACGTGCCTAATTACGACTTCAATTGGCAACACACTTACAAACTGAAAGAACCGATTCCGCTGGAATCCCTGGATGAAATCAATTTCACGGCGACGTTTGACAATTCAGCCGATAACCCAGCAAATCCCGATCCGGATCAAACTGTTTATTGGGGCGATCAAACCTATGAAGAAATGGCAGTTGCGTTTTTTGAAATCGCTGAAACGCGAATCGAACCAGAAAATTTCGAAGTGACGACTCCAGCTCAAGTTCTGTTTTCAGCCAACGAACAAAAGAAGTGCGAACAGTTTGTGGATGACTTTTTCGCCAGGTTCGACAAAAACAACGACGGGCTTGTTTCAAAAAAAGAGGTTCCCCTGGCGATGCGACGGTTTGCTTTCACAAACTGGGACGAAGGCGGCGACGATGTTCTGCGACGCGATGAGGTTTTCATGGCTGTCGAATGGGATTTTCGACTGAGCGAAGAACTCGCCGCGGAAAGATCGCGAAACTAGCTGATCCGTTCTAGAAAAGCCGGGAGTTACCAACGGTGTCACAGACGTTCAATCGTGCTACAGGTTGGATCGTTCGCCGTCCCTGGCTGGCGTTGTTGATGATTCTGATCATCAGCAGCTTTGCGATCATTGGCTACAAAGCACCTCGGATCTTCGACAACCTATTCGAAGTCTTCAATAAGGTTGCGGAACAGGAGCTTGATCAAACGCCAGTCATTGAACCTCCGGGTTCTCAGGAGTACCGCAATGTCCGGTCGATCGACCTTAACAGCCACGCGGTGATGCTCGTTCAATCTGATTCGATCTTTTCTCCGGAAGGCGCGAACTGCCTGCGAGCCGTGGTCGAAAAATTGGACAATACCGACTATATCTCCGACGTTTTCTGGATGGATGAAGTTCCTCCGATGAACGCATTCGGCTTGCCTGAACCCTTGCTGCCGCGTGGCGATGCGTCAGAAAAACGATTTGAAATGGCCAAACGAAAGGGGCTGAACCATCCGTTTATCGTGGGTCAACTCATGTCGGCCGACGCTGAGTCGGTTTTGTTGCTTGTGAATTTCAACTGGATCTATCTGAAAGAAAATCGTGATTGCATTGAGGGGCTGCGAGAGATCGCCGAATCGACCGCGGCCAAGTTTCCAGGCGTCGAAATGAAGTTTTCGGTAACCGGCCGGGTTCCGATTGAGTTGACTGCACTCGAGTCCCATGAATCCAATCAATTCATCTATCAGCTGGTTGCCTATAGCATGATTGCGATTATGAGCATCATTTTGTTTCGCGGCGTTTCTGCGGTCGTCGTGGTTGCAATGGCCCCCGCCCTTGGAGTCTTCTGGACGCTAGGGTTTATCCGATACTTCGAGTTTCAATTTAACCCGTTCAACGATGTGGTTTTACCCATTCTGGTCAGCCTGGTTGGCTTCACCGATGGTGTGCACCTGATGGTTCAAATTCGACGCAATCGTGCTGGCGGTATGACTCCACTTGAAGCCGCTGAATCCGGGGTCAATCAAGTTGGCTTGGCCTGTTTTTTGACTTCATTAACGACCGCAATTGGTTTTGGCTCACTCTGGCTAGCGCACCAAGACTTGGTTCGCGAGTTCGGTGCGTGTTGTGTGATCGGCGTATTTTGCTCGTTCATCGCTGTCATCACCACAATTCCCCTGGCCTGCTCAACCTGGTTGGGAAAAAGGGTTCACGTCGGTCACGAAAAAAGCCTGATCGACCAAAACCTGAATCGAATCGGAAGCATCATTGACTACGTGCTCGAACGGAAAACGACTTTTAGCTTGATCGGATTGGCGACAACGGCGATCCTGCTAAGCGTCTCTTTGACGCTCCGACCCGACGAAAAACAATCGAACGCTTTGCCAGTCGGTAGCGAATCATCCGTCGCGCTGGCTGAAATGGACAAAGCAATGGGAGGACTGGAGCAATCGCGAGTCGAAATTAGCTGGAATTCGGAGGTCCAGCCGGACTCTCCCGAAATCGTGGATGTGATTGGAAAAGTTGATGAACTTCTTGAGCAGGAACCGTTGATCGGCCATCCAGTGTCCATTCGCAAAATCATTGCGGCGTTACCGGGTCAAGGTGATGTGTCCGGTCGGATGTCGATGGTTGAATTATTACCGCCATCGATCAAACGGTCTTTCTACAGTCCGGAAGAAAGTAGTGCGCAAATTAGATTTCGCGTTCAAGACCTCGGGATCGCGCGGTACGGTCCGGTGTTTGAGCGAATTCTCGCCGGATTTGATTCGATCAGAGCCGAACATTCCAATTTCGATTTTGAATTGCAGGGCAACGCGGTTTGGCGATGGAAAAACCTCTATCAAATCGTCGTCGACTTGGCAGCCAGTTTGGGCGTGGCGTCGCTGATTATTTTTTGTGTGCTGGCTGTAGTTTACCGGTCGCTTCGAATCGGGTTGATCTCGATTGTTCCCAACATTTTCCCATTGACGGTGGCGGGGGCTTTCCTGGTCGCGACAGGTCAGGCACTTGAGATCGTAACGGTCTGTGCATTTACTGTTTGCCTGGGAATCGCGGTCGACGACACAATTCACTTTCTAACACGGTTTTACGAGGAGCGGAAAAACGGTGGCGGTGATGAGGTGGTCATTCGCCGAGCCTTCACTGGTGTCGGCACAGCGTTGATTATTACAACCGTCGTCTTGGTCTCGGGCTTTATGACGGTGTTGTTCAGTGACTCCCGAGACCATCACACATTTGCGTCGATGGGAGCCATCACGATCTCCGCCGCACTGTTTGGAGATTTGGTTTTTCTGCCAGCACTGTTGGCCAAATTTGCGAAAAAGAAATGAGTCATCAGTCGTCAGTCCTCAGAGTGATTCGAGTAGAGATCGAAGCTGTAAACTGCCGACTGCCAACTGCCAACTAACTTCCCCCTACAATCGTCAAACTTTAACTTCGTTTGTTAAGCTTGGTAGTTTGGTCCAGCGCCTGAAGTCGGCTTGAACTAGTTGATCCGAATTTGTCGACAGAAATGATAACGCGACCTGCATCAAGGTATCGGAAATGCGCGATCATTCAGATGGAATTCAGCGCTACGTCGAAGGCGACTCAGGAGTCTACAAGTGCTTAATAAACTGCTACTGACAATCGGAATCTCGCTGGCACTTTCGTTATCCGGCCAATTATCACCGACGTTCGTTTGGGCTCAATGCGATTGTGGTCAATGCGGTGACGAAACGGTTGGATACACCGAAGATGCCGGTGCAATATTCTTGCAAAACGTTGGTAACGGGCAGTCAACGACGTATCCCGGATGCGGCGGCAACCTATGCGAACGACCGTCCTGCCCGGTGGTTTGCTGTGGACCCTACATTAGTGCATTTGGCGGATGGTCGAATATCTCGGACTTCTTTCGGCTTCAGGATCAAGGTTCGCAAGATACCAGGGTCGAAATCGGCACCGATCCGGATACGGGTGAACCAATATTCGAAACCGTAACTGAAGAATTCGAGCAAGGTCGGTATTTCAACTTCGACGACAATTTTGCCGGCGGGTTCGCAATTGGACGCCAAGTTCACCCACGGGCGCGAATGGAAGTTGAAGCCGGCGCCCGGCAATACGACTTCCAATCGTATCAAGTTCAAACATTTACGGACGATCAATTGACCAGTGATGCCATATCCTCGGCGGTTGGAACGCTTCGGGGTTATACCATTATGGGTAACGTCTTGTTCGATTTTGCCCCTCGTGCTTTTCAGCGATCCAGCTTTTATGGTGGGGCCGGAATTGGAGTTTTGATTTCGGATGCAACTGCCACGACGGCGACCAACATTTACACCATTGACGAAACCTCGTTCGCCTTTCAGGTAATCGGGGGAATTAACAGAACCATCACACAGCGGTTGGATCTCTTTGTCGAGTATCGTTATGTCGCCGCCGATAACATCAACGTGTTTGATCAAACGGCCGGCGCCTCATTGGGCGACTTTGATTACCGAACGAATGACCTTTTCCTGGGTTTCCGGCTGCGAAAATAGCCCAGTTAGCAGCGAGGCTGCTACTTCATAGCTGAACGACTCACCGAGTCGAAGCTGTAGCCTAGCCTGTCCCAGGCTGCGACGCCGCGTCCGAGTCTGGGACAGACTCGACTACAAAAAAATCACCGCCTCTCCGAGTCGTTTTCACGAGTCTGAGATTCATGCAACATTACATCGCAGGTTGGAATTGTCACCGATTTTCGATCGAAACCCACTCCTGATCGTCAGGTCCGATATAGTCGGCCCCGGGTCGAATCAGCCGATTATTGGCTCGTTGCTCAAAGACATGAGCCGCCCATCCGCTCACACGAGACAGGACAAAGATCGGTGTAAACATAGGCGTGGGAACGCCCATAAAGTGATAGGCCGACGCGGCAAAGAAATCCAGATTTGGAAACAGATTCTTCTCGCGACGCATCATCTCTTCAATTCTCACCGAAACCGGATACAGCACTTCATCGTCCGCTTGTTCTGACAACCTCCTGGCCCATTCTTTGATAATATCGCTCCGCGGATCGGCAATCGTATAAACACGGTGGCCAAAGCCCATAATTTTCGCCTTGGCTGCCAGAAGTTCCATGATCCCCGCTTCGGCTTCATCGGGCGTCTGAAACTGCTCGATCAACTCCATCGCCGCTTCATTGGCACCTCCATGAAGTGGTCCTCGCAAGGTCCCAATCGCCGCCGTAATCGCCGAGTAAATATCCGACAAGGTGGCGGTGCAAACACGGGCCGCAAACGTTGAAGCATTAAACTCGTGTTCCGCGTAAAGGATCAGCGACACATCCATCGCTCGTTGTTCAAGTTCCGTTGGTTCTTTATCGTGAAGTTTTTCCAGAAAATAGCCGGCGATCGAAGTTTGATCACTTTCAAAATCAATCTCAGTACCGTTTTGTGAAAAGCGGTACCAATAAACTAGCATCGAAGGAAACGCGCCCAACAATCGCTCCGCTTTCTCGACTTGTTGATCGAACGATGTTTCCGGCTCAAGCACTCCCAGCATCGAACAACCCGTTCGTAAAACGTCCATTGGATGCGCGTCCGCGGGAATTCTTTGCAGAGTATCCATCAAGGGTTGTGGCAGTGCGCGATTGCTTCTCAGCCGTGCAATAAAGCTGTCGAGTTCCTTTTGCCCAGGCAAGTGGTCAAACAGCAACAAGAATGCGACTTCTTCGAACGTCGCATGCTCAGCAAGATCATGAATCGAATAGCCGCGATAAGTCAATCCCTTGCCAGCCTTGCCGACGGTTGCGATCGCTGTTTCGCCCGCAACCACGCCGGCCAATCCACCTGCTTTTTTGTCTTTTGTTGTAGTCATGAAGTCGCCTTTTTCAGAATAGAGTCAATTTGCTGTTCGTAGGAGAGGTAGTTGAGGACTTCGTACAAATCATTTCGAGTTTGCATTTGTCCGACAACCTCCCGTTGAGTGCCATCCTTGCGAATGGCCTTGTACATTGTATCGGCAGCCAGGCTCATCGCGCGGAAAGCAGACAAAGGATACAACACCAGTTGGACGCCAACGTCCCTTAAGTGATCCAGGTCCAACAATGGACTTTCGCCAAACTCCGTCATGTTGGCTAATACGGGCACCGGCAATGACCCGGTAAACTTCATGTACTGCTCGGCGTCCGTGATTGCTTCCGCGAAGATCATATCGGCTCCAGCTTCCACGTATTTTTGGCATCGTTCGATCGCCGCTTCAAGACCTTCACCTGCCAACCCATCCGTTCTGGCCATAATCACAAACGAATCGTCGGTCCGGGCGTCGACTGCGGCATGAATCCGATCGACCATTTCCTCGGCCGAAACCATCGCTTTGTTGGGGCGATGTCCGCATCGCTTCGCGGCTTGTTGATCCTCGATATGTAAAGCGGCCGCACCCGCGGCGATAAACGACTTTACGGTACGGGCGATGCATAGCGCGTGGCCCCAACCGGTATCACTGTCCACAACTAACGGAATATCGCAGACGGATGTGATTCTCTCAATATCCTGAACGACATCGGTCATGGATGTCATGCCGAGATCCGGCAGACCGAACGATGCATTTGCGACACCCGCGCCAGATAGATAAATTGAACGAAATCCGGCTCGTTCTGCCAGCAGCGCGCAATAAGCGTTGATCGTCCCAACAATTTGCAGCGGATTCTCTTCCGCGAGGGCGGCTCGAAACCGAGCGCCTGGTGAATTTGTCATCGACATCCAAAACGGTGTGAAAATTGGTTTTACAAAGTCCTATTATGCGGTTTCGTTCGCGACTCGCCAGACGCCAACCAGCAAAATGGGCTCGTAGAATGCTCATCTAAAAAGTTGTCATTGAACGCGACGAAATTTAGCGTGGATAATACAACAAGAAGGTCTTTTTTTATACGAAATCGTCTTACATGATTTCATTAAGCCGGTTACTCTTAATTTTTTCGTATCCCTGAAATTCCAGGCGATTTCTCTAAACGCGAGTTCTTGCTTTCATCCGCGATTGCAGCACCTACATCCTTAACAAAACGAACACTGTCGTTCGAGCAGAATGAATTCTATGGCTACAGCAACCAATTCCCGTATCGCTGCAATTGCAGAAGGCAAATTCCCGAACAAAGTACTCCGCAACGCGTCTCCAGCTCAGTTGTACGAAGAAGCGGTTCTCTTCGACCATGCGACGATCACCAGTAGCGGTGGAATTTCGACGTTGTCCGGCGAAAAGACGGGACGCAGTCCCAAAGACAAACGAATCGTCAAACAAGCCAGTGTCGAAAACGATGTTTGGTGGGGGGATATCAACATTGCCATTTCGGAAGATTCGTACGTAAAGATGCGCGAGCGAGCTGTAAATTTTCTGGATGAATGCGAGCACCTATACGTGCTGGACGCGTTCGCAGGCTGGGATCCCGATTGCCGCTTAAAAGTTCGCGTCATTTGCTCGCGAGCTTACCACGCATTATTCATGCATAACATG
>JAHEJI010000270.1 GCA_024638965.1 Planctomycetaceae bacterium | reverse complement strand
GATATTCCCAATTCGTTGCGAGAAAAGATATGAGTTTTGACACTTCGAAATCATTGCCGCATCACGGTGATCATTCAGGGCGTGCGGATCTAGCCTCGCCAGGTGTGATGGACCGATTGACCAAGTTTCAACTGACGCCGTCGATCGAGCGTGTTGCCATGATAATGATCATGGTCGGTGTGATTACCTTTATCAGCGTTGCCTTTGTGCAGTGGATCGACACGCGAGAAATACTCGATGAACGGTTCGAGCGGCTAATCAAAATGTTTGTCGGAGGGCCTCAGTTGCTGTGGGCCAGCATTCTGCTGGTGAGCTTCCTCATGGTCAGTTTGGCTCTGGCTGGCCTGTTGATGATCGCGTTGCAATATCTGACAGGAGCGGGATGGAGTATTGTGCTCAGACGCATCAGCGAGGCGCTGTGCGGTTTGTTAATACCGGGATTGATTGGGATCGCCGCCGTGTTGTTATTCCGGCCGTCTCTTTATCCCTGGACGGTGGTGGTGGAAGGTGAGCATGGATTTGCAGGTTTCAAAGGGTTTTGGCTTACCCACACAAACTGGTTAATCCGAGCGGCAATCTATGCTGGAATTTGGCTGTTTTTTTCGTTTGCTCTTCGTTGGCATTCGCGTCGCCAGGACAAAGATGGAAAATTGTCTCACACCCGTTGGAATGTCGCACTCTCCGCGTTGTTCGTGATTACATTTGCACTCAGTTATTGGCTGGCGAGCGTCGATTGGCTGATGTCGCTTGAGCCACTTTGGTTTAGCACAATGTATGGCGTCTACAATTTCGCCGGATTATTCACCGGCGGCATCGCTTGCACGATCGTCATCGCTGTTTGGCTAAGGAATCGCGGAACGCTCCGGGGAATTATTACCGACGAACATCTCCACGATCTGGGTAAGCTCTTGATGGCATTCACGACGTTTTGGGCGTACATTTGGTTTAGCCAATATATGTTGATCTGGTACGCCAACATTCCAGAAGAAACAGAACACTTCATCGTCCGCACCCACAATCTCTGGTTGCCGTTATTCTATCTGAACGTTTTCTTGAATTGGGTCATTCCGTTTCTGGCTCTGTTGCCGCGAGCCGGCAAACGAGACGGTAATTTTCTGCTCAAGATCGCGGTGATTGTTTTGGTGGGTCGTGTTCTGGATACGTATTTGTTGATCATTCCCACCGTTTCGGAATCAACGCCGTTCGCGGGAGTCGCGCCGATCGGGATCATCTTGGGTGCGATTGGAGTATTCATTCTGGTGTTCGGTAGAACGCTGGGAAGAGCCGCCTTGGTTCCGTTGAAGGATCCATATCTGGAAGAAAGTCTCAATTATCACGTTTAGGTATAGGTCGAACTGTAAGTGAATTTGAAGGTGTCGCACGAATCAGTGGTTCAACGCCCAGCCGCAGGCGCCTGCGGCTGGCGGAGGAGTCGTTCAACGCAATTACCTTTCGCAATTTGTCGAAAGCTTCCGCAGAGTGCCTAGAACTGATTTAATTTACTTATTAAACTTTCCGCTTTGGCGTCGGTCCACTTGAGCCCGAACGAAGCGAAGTTCAATTTTTTTGGAGTACCATTCATGCCAACTTTTGTTGCCCTAGTTGATTTCACTGCTCAAGGCGTAGAAAACTTAAAAGACTCGCCCAAACGTGCTGAAACGTTTGTCCAATGGGCCGAGTCAAAGGGCGTTGTCGTCAAGGATCTGTATTGGACCACGGGCGGCCACGACGGAGTTTTGATTATCGAAGCGCCGAACGAAATATTGGCGACTTCGATTTTTTTGACGCTGGCATCGGCCGGAAACGTACGCACTCAAACAATGCGGGCGTTTAATCGCGAGGAATTTGAATCGTGTTTGCCTGAATGACGTTAGACGATTGCACAACCTGAGCCAAACGTGCAAGCGTCCCGAATTGGTAAATAATGCTCGCGATCCTGAGATACCCGAGTTTAGCGCCCCATGGCACGTACTTTATATTTTATTCAGCAGCAAAGCTGCGGAGGGTAGCCCACAGCGTCGGCTGTGGGATCGAAGCCCTACCAACACGTTAGCCGCGAATGCGGTGAAAGCGGGGGCTGATTTGCTGTCACCGCTATCGCGGCTAGTTTTCTCGAATACCATAGACCAACGGCTACTCGCTGCCACCGCTATCGCGGCTGACGTAAGTGCCATTGGGCTGGCGCCAACGGCTCAATTCGAAGGTCTAGACGGCATTGACGCTGCTTCTAGAAGATCCTTTGTAAACAATCCACCGAACTCAAGATTTTTTGTTAATGAATCAAATCCATATCGTGGGTCGCAAAAACAGCGGGAAGACCACTTTGATTGTCGAGCTGGTAGAGTACCTTACAAAACAGGGCCTGCGAGTTGGAACGATCAAACACACACATCACAAACATGAACTCGACTCACCTGGAAAAGACTCTTTTCGACATCGAGAAGCGGGAGCCCATGCCGTTGGTATTTTGTCGCCAGAAATGAACGCCGTTTTCTGGCCACAGAAAACGGATGGCGCGGACCCCGATCGCGAAAAAAGATACGATCTTTTTCAGTCTTTGATGGATGAATGTGACGTGTTGTTGGTCGAAGGAGACTCGAGCACATCGGCAACCAAGGTGGAAGTCTGGCGATCCGAAACCAATCCTGTTCCGATGTTGGAGCACGATTCATCAATTGAGGCCGTGATTACCGATAATGAGCTGTCTACCGAACGACTAAAGTTTCAGCGGAGCAATTTGCATGAATTCGTTCTGTGGATACGATCGAAGTTAGATATCCGTATTTCAGCGAGGCAACAGAAATGATCGTGAAGTTTGGGAGACAAAAGCGGCTAACCAATTACGCATCGTGCGCGGGATGAGCCGGGAAGATTCCGCCGGAGGCGATCGCACAGGTTGTGCGAACTTTACCCAAATCATCCGATAAACGACTCATTGTCGGCCCGGAGGGATTTAGCGATGCAGGCGTGTTTCAGGTTGCACCGAACTTACTGCTCGTTCAGTCGCTTGATTTTTTTGCTCCGTTGGTCGACGACCCTTATGTTTTTGGACAAATCGCGGCAGCCAATTCGCTGAGCGATATTTTTGCCATGGGAGCTACCCCCACAACAGCACTTAACATCGTTTGTTTTCCCGATGATCAACTTGGTTTGGATGTTCTGACAGAAATCCTGCGTGGCGGTACGGACAAAGTCCATGAAAGCGGTGCTACCGTCGTCGGCGGCCATTCGATCCGGGACAATGAGATCAAGTACGGTTTATCGGTGACTGGCATTGTTTCAACCGACGAGTTGATCACCAACAGAAACGCACAACCAGGCGATTTGCTTGTGTTAACCAAAAGCCTGGGAACCGGATTCATCACGACGGCAATGAAAAAGAAAAAATGTTCCGATGAGGTTGCACGAAAGGCGTTGAACAGCATGGCTTGTCTGAACAATGTTGCCAGCGACGTGGCCAAGCGTTTTAATGCCAATGCTGCGACGGACATTACCGGATTTGGGTTAGCAGTTCACGCCTGTGAGTTGGCGGAGGGTAGCGATGTCACGGTGGAAATCGAGTTGGACAAATTGCCGATTTTACCGGGCGCTCTCGATTTGGTTAAGCGCGGCTATTCGACGCGTGCCAACAAAACCAATCGCGAGTTTTGCGATTCCATGTTAAGCATTGATCCGAATGCGGATGAAGTACTGTTGGAGACGATGTTCGATCCGCAAACTTCCGGCGGTCTGCTGATTAGCGTTCCTGAGAAAAACGCCAGAGATCTGGTTGACGGGATTCACGAGCACGATTCCAAGGTTGCCCGGGTCGTCGGCTCGGTTCACGAAAAAAATGGCTATTCGTTGATGATCAAATAATTCAAAAAGGACAAATCGATGACAAGTCTCAAATTGGCCGCTGTTTGTTTTTTGGTTGTCTCAGCGATGACTGTGCATGCGACGATTGCCGATAACTCGTCAAATGCCCATTCCCGAGATGTGGAAAAAGTGCGCGTTGGGTCTTTTGATTCGCGGGCGATCGCCGTCGCCTACGTTCGCTCCGACAAGTTCAAAAATTATCTAGAGGGTTTGCAAGCCGAACTCGAACAGGCCAAGGCCGCCAATGACGAAAAGCGCGTCAAAGAACTTGAAATACAGGGCCCTGAGATGCAAAAACTGATTCACAAGCAGGGATTTAGCATTTGGCCCGTGAATGACATTCTCGAACACATCAAAGGAGATTATCCCGAGATTGCGGAACAAGCCGATGTCGATGTCATCATCTGTAAATGGGATATCGTCTATAAACGCGCGGATGCTGAACTGGTTGATGTCACGAACCAGATGGTGAAGCTATTCGATCCCGATGAGGCAACGCTTAAGGTGATCGAAGAGCTCTTGAAGAAACCGCCGGTCCCACTCAAAGACCTGGATGAGTAAAGGGCGTTTTTCGTTCTGTTTTTAGAGCAACACGTTTATTGGGTCGAAGATTGATAAAAGCGCGTCGTTTAACCGCGTGGGCAACGCCCAATGGCACTTACTTTAGGACCCAACCTTTCCCAATTTGAGATCGCGCGGCTTTGGAGTTCGGATTCTGCAAGAGTTTACGAGCATCAAATACTCTCCCTCTGGGAGAGTCAGGCTCTCAGGCCC
>JAHEJI010000269.1 GCA_024638965.1 Planctomycetaceae bacterium | reverse complement strand
CGGACAAAGAAGCAGAACGCGTCTTTCCAGGCTGGAAAGATCACTTTGAAGAGTGGAAGCTGGTTGGCTCTGACCGACCCTATCATTACCTTGGCAGCGCAATCTGGTTCAACCGCATCGGTAAGGCTTTTGGCGAGTCGATGCTGGAGTTGATAGGCGACGAAGATTAAAAAAGTCTGGTGCTCGTTCGCTCGTCGATAGCTATTGGCCCCGAGAGGTTTAGCTCACGACGTCGCGAAGAGCTGTGACATGTCTTTAAAAGACTTGAATTCGAGGGCATTGCCGGCCGGATCAAGAAAAAACATGGTCGCTTGTTCGCCGACCTCGCCTTCGAAACGAATGTAGGGTTCGATGATGAACTTGATCCCGGCCTTTTTTACCCGCTCCGCCAATTCGTTCCACACATCCCACGGCAAGACGACTCCAAAATGAGGCACCGGAACGTCGTGTCCGTCGACAGGATTGAAGCGAACATCATGGTTCTGCCTCGGAGCTTGGTAATGGGCGACAATCTGATGACCATACAAATTGAAATCGATCCACTGTTCACTGCTTCTCCCTTCGGAACACCCCAAGACTCCGCCGTAAAATTCTCTGGCAGCATCAAGATCGTTGACTGGAAACGCGATATGGAACGGAGATATTTCGTTGACGAACATTATTTCTTTCTGTGTTGTTCGAAATTGTGGAAACGTCTGGGACTGGGTCAGCTGGCGTCCGACGGACGTCTTGTGATTCCGTACGGTTATTTAAACCGCAGTAATAAAATCTGTTTGACGACTTTGAGTCCTTCGCCGATCGAAGCTTTTGAGCTTCCGGCTTCACGGTCTCGAAAAATAATGGGAATCTCGACTATCTTGACTCGTTTCTGTTGCAGCCGAAAAAGTATTTCTTCCAGGTAGCCGTATCCCTGCGATTGAATGCTATTCAATTCGATCTGGGCAAGCGACGAGGCTCGATAAACCCGAAAAGCTCCTGAGTTGTCTCGCGTCTTCAAGCCCAGCCAAAATTGCGACAACCAGTTTACCAGACGACTGGCGACTCGACGATAAATTGGCCAGCCTTGAATTTGGCCGCCCTTGACGTATCGGCTGCCAACGACAACGCCGACTTGATCATCGGTTTTGAGGGTTTCAACAAGTTTGACCAACGAGAGCGGGTCATGACTAAAGTCCGCATCGAGCGTCGCCAGGTAGTCAAAATCGTGTTCCAGCCCCCAGCGAAATCCGGCGAGAGTCGCACTGCCAAGCCCGCGTTCATCTTTTCGAACGATGGCAAAAAAATCGTCGCAGGAGGCGGCCTGTCCAATCGCCCATTTCCCCGTTCCATCGGGCGATGAATCGTCGACAATCAAAATCGCAACGCCGGGAATCAATTCGCGAAGCTGCGTCACGAGTAAAGGCAGGTTTTCCTTTTCGTTAAAAGTCGCGATGATTATCAATAATCTGGGGTCCACGAGGGTTGCCTGGGTGTTAGTTATTGAGTTGTGTGGCTTGTCACGTCAATAACGAGTGTTCCGAATGAGTGTCGGATTCGTGATTCAGCGTGATCCCACAGGCGGTCGAAGTCTCACGACTCCAGCTACAATCTTGACTGAATGATCTTACTATTGCCGATGGACCCTATGAAAGCCGACACAAACACTTTGAACGCCAGTCATAGCCACTCTGGTCCAACGAAACCGAACAAGGGTTTCAAGCGGACGCTTTTTCGGTTCCTCCGAGGCTTGTTGTTGGCCTACATCCTGGTGATTGTGCTGTTAGTCATTTTTGAGCCAACGCTAGTTTACCCTGGCAAGGACTTAACTGGTGGAAACTGGAATCCGACTCATTTTGTATTTGAAGAAGTTGAATTCGCGTCCGCCGATGGAACGAAGATCGTGGCTTGGTTTTTGCCTAAACAAAACGCAACCCGCACAGCGCTGATTTGCCATGGTAACGGCGAGAATGTCGCTCAATCATCGGCGAGTATGGGACATGCGATCCGTGAATTGCTGAATGCCAATGTGCTGGTCTACGACTATCGCGGTTTCGGCAAAAGTGAAGGCTCGCCACATGAGAAGGGCATCCTCGAAGATTCTGAAGCGGCCCTAGACTGGCTTAACACGAAGACTGGAACCAATCCGGAAGACGTTATTCTTATCGGACATTCCATTGGTGGCGGACCCGCGTGTTTCCTGGCCGGCAAGTACGGAGCGAAATCTTTGATTCTGCAACGAACTTTCACTTCACTCGTCTCGGCCGCGCAACATCGTTACCCGCTGATTCCGGTAAGCCTGCTGATGCGCAACCGATATTCATCGAAAGAGCGAATCGTGAACTATACTGGCCCATTGTTCCAGTCCCACGGCACAGCTGACTCTCTGGTTCCGTTCGAATTAGGCGAGCAATTGTTCAAGTGCTGCCCGTCGGAGCACAAGGTATTCTTCCCATTACATGGACGTGGACATCTCGATCCGTTTCCTGACGAGTACTGGGAAGCCCTGGTCGAATTCGTCAACGAGGTTGATCGATAGGCTGACTGTCACCGATCAGTTAGTTGGCTGTAATTGTTTGAAAGACAGGTTTGTACTACCGCCTTCAGGCGGGGAAAATTCCGGCTAATGCCGGTACTACAAACGATGCACCACGGGTAGATAGTCGAATTAAGTCAAAAACGTCGAAGGCGGCGAAATGGGCTGGCAGGATTGCACGAAATTGTATTGCAGTTCGGTTTGAATTCGACACCGATTGGGTTCACGCACTCGAAGAATAGCTTCCGCAGGGTCCATTCCAAATTCAACCAGAATTCGAGCTGCGATCATTCCGGTTCGGCCTAGTCCAGCAAGACAGTGTACGATAATTCGTTCGCCATTAACCAACAGCCGACGCAAACGCTCGCCCTCGACTTCCCACGAAAGCTCAAAACGGTCATCGGGGACATACATATCCCGGATCGGTAAATAGCGCCACCAGAGACCATGTTTTTCAATCAATTCTGGTAGTTCGCGCAATTGCAAACGAGCAAGTTCGCGCTCTTCCAGCAATGTCACAACACCGTTGGCCTTCCAGCGCAAGATCTCGTTCAGATCCCGACGAACATGGCGACCAATGCCCCTTTTAGAAGTTGAATCGTCAAGCCGGATACCGGGGCATGCCACCAATCCCAGCACTCCCGGCAAATCTGGAATCGTGATCGTGTCGATTTGGTTTGTGTTTTTCGAAAAGTTGAACATTGTCGAATTGCCTGAACAAGGCGACCAACCTGAGAAGCAAAGGTACTTCGAAGTTATCGGCAAATCGGCCGGTCAAAATCGAAAAGCAACACGCAACCATGGCAAACGGTATCGTCAGCGTAATCGGCGTGCGGTTTCCAAGTTTGTCTGTAAGAAACATGCGAAGGCGATGAGATGAAATCGGACCAACAACTTAAGTCATTTCAATTTCAAATGGGTGCAACTCGTCTTCCTCGGGAGACGCCCCGCGTTTACGCGGTGGGAGCTTCACTATCAACCTAGATGCTACGCCCATTTCAAATTTTAGAGAATTTTAGATTTGAGCAGCTTACTTTGCTGCAGTGGGAAGAACGTCGTTTTCCCGAGCCAACGCCAGGATGCTCATCGAGGTCCCAAACGCTTTCGATCTTGCGAAGACTCGATCGTTCCATGTGTTGTCGTCGTCTTTCGTTTTCAAAAGGACTTTTTCGAACCGAAGATACTTAGTCTCGCGATCATCGGCCGGCAAAAGTTGAATCGCCTGGGCCAGATATCGATGTCCATAGTAAAAATAATAAGGAGCGACTCCGTACGGTGGCTGATGGGTCCCCGTCTTTTTCCGCCGCTTTTCGAGTTCGTCCCAGTGTTCATGAAAGGCATCGATCGCCGCTCGCAAATGGTCCACGTCGCCTTTGCCTAACATCATCAGAGACACTTCACTAACGGCGGCACGCGCGATCGAACCGGGTAATTGATCGTTTCGTCGTGAACGACCAACCGAGCCACTGTATTGAAATGAACCGGTCTCATTACGGCTCGCCAACAACGCGGAAGCGGCTCTTTCCAATAGTTCCTCGGGGACTTCAATCCCGATCGATTTGGCGCGCAGCAAGGCCTGGATCGCTGGTGCAGTTACGAAACAGGCGTGGCTGCGGCGATTCGCATAGTTCCAGCCGCCGTCTTCGAGTTCTTCGATGACCAGAATCCGAACAAGTTGCTCGATCCACGGCTTGGTTCTCTGCTTGATTTCGTCAAAATCCTCGTACGATTCAAGCTGACAAAACAGATCCAACGCATAAATATGCCCCCACACACGAACGTCGTAAGTATCTTGGCTGCTGGGCTTCATCAACGGATGCTCGAGTTCCTTCAGGATCAACTCGATTCCACGGGTAATCGCAGCCTTATTTTCTGCACTCTCTTTGCCAGGAACCGCCAACAACGCTTGGCCGGCAATTGCAGTTCCACCGATTCGATAACCGACGGGAATCTCTCCGCGAACTCGGTAAACGCCCTCGTAGGGCCAAGCCCCGTCGTGTTCTTGCAGCTCTAACAATCGCGCGACCGCCCGTTCGAGTAACGCCGTATTTTCGAGCGGCACCGAATCAGCCACGGATGCTGCGGTGGATTCTGCTTCTGTTTCTTCCAAAAGTGTTCTGTTGGCAAGATCGAACGACACGCCTTCACCA
>JAHEJI010000127.1 GCA_024638965.1 Planctomycetaceae bacterium | reverse complement strand
GATTGCGCTCCGCAGCAACAGCCTGATTCCGTGCGTTCTATATCATGCCGTCCACAACGGCCTGACCGTGGTCTGTTCCAGTTTGGATCCGACCACCGTCGAGAATTCGGTGCTGTTGCGCGGGATGATGGAAACAACCGATGGAATCAGTTACCAGTACGCCATATGGCCGGGCATTCTGATGTGTATTCTGGGAGCGTTGTTGATTGCATGGCTGTTGGACGAGCGAAACCACCAGCACAAACTTGCTCATGGAAATTTCGCGTACCCTGGAATCCTCGCGAAACTCCGTTCCACAAGAGCCAGAAATGCAGTGAAATAACGAGCCAAGGTTCTCAGTTACGGTCGGTCAAGTTAAACTTTTCTGATGGCCAACCCTAAGTTTGAATTTCGCCCCTTGACCGACGCTGATCTTCCCTTGCTCGATTCCTGGCTGGGCCGTCCCCATTTGATCGAATGGTGGGCAGAGCAACCTTCTCTAGACGAGGTCTTCGAAGCAGTATGAAATCAGAGTCGGCAACCTATCGAGCGGAATGGGTCGTTCCCATCGATCAACCGCCGATCAAAAACGGTGTCGTCAGGGTTACCAATGGTCTTATTCAATCCGTCGAACAGAATCCAAACGTCTCGACCGACGAAACTGATCTCGGGCAAGTCATCTTGATGCCCGGTCTGATCAATGCCCATACTCACCTGGAATTCAGTGATTTGGCCGCCCCACTGGGCCAACCCGGAATGGAATTTTCCGATTGGATCGAACGGGTCGTTCAATATCGGACGGGCATGCGGCAACAAGAAAACCCGCTTGAAGCCAAGATAACTGGAATTGCAAATGGATTAAAGGAATCGCGAGACGCAGGTGTTGCCTTGATTGGTGAAATCTCATCCCAACCGGTTTGTCCGCAAGCCTATCAAGAATCGGAAGTTGATCTAGTGGTCTTTCTGGAGCAGCTGGGAAGAGACGATTCGAAACTACAGAGCCAACTCGCCTCGCTTGACGAAGACATCCGCGAATTTCGAAATTGTGACATTCCTATCGGCATAAGTCCTCATGCGCCCTATTCCGTCAGTGATCGCCTATTTGAAAGATTGCTGAAGTGTGCGGAATTGGAAAAGCTTCCAATGGCAATGCACTTGGCGGAATCAAAGGCCGAACTTTCACTCATAAAAGATCAATCTGGTCCGTTTGTCAACCTGCTGAAAAAACTCAACGCCTGGTTTCCGGAATCCTTTTCTGGCAAAAAGGAGCCGATCGAATACCTCCACGAATTGGCGAACGCTTGTGCGGCATTGGTAATACACGGTAACTACCTATCCGATACCGATCTCGAATTCATCGCTGCTCGCCGAAAAAACGTGAAACCAGTTTTTTGTCCGAGAACTCACCAGTTCTTCCAGCATGATCGCTATCCGCTACCGCAGATGTGCGATCTGGGAATCGCCGTGGCGATTGGAACTGACTCGAAAGCCTCCAGTCCTGACCTTTGCGTTTTAACAGAAATGAAAATAGCTTATCGATTGTTTCCAGAAGTATCAGCTGAGGAGGTTGTTCGAATGGGAACAATAAACGGCGCCGAGGCATTGGGTAGATCGCATTCTTTCGGTTCCATAACGCCGGGGAAGAAAGCGGCCTTTTGTGTTGTCAAAAAGGTCAAGACATCGCGATCCGACGACCCCTACACTTCAATCTTGCATGGACGACCTTCAATTATCGACTAGGCCGTTGGGTCCTGCTTGCAGTTTCTGCTTGCAATTTCTACTAGCAACGTTTCAGAATAGTATGTAAAACGTATTAACTGCCACATCATTTGGCCCTAACATACGTCGACCCATGCCCTTCAAGTTTAGTTGAGTGATTGGCTATTGTGGCAAAAACCGACACTGAATAGGGTTAGGCAACAATTCGGATTGTGCGGTATGGATCCGCGCACCATAGGCAGAGCTAAAACATGGATGTTTACAATGAGGCTTCGTCTTAAGAAGAGGAAGAACACGATCCCGTCGTTATTCGACGTTGAGTATTATCTTTCGAGCAACGAAGTTGCGCAAAAAGCAGATTGTCCTTGGAAGCATTTTTGCAAGGTCGGATTCAGGGAGGGCCTCGACCCCAACCCCCTGTTTTCAACCCGTCATTATCAACATAAGTACCTGAATGACGACTACGAAACCAATCCGCTTTTACATTACATCGAATCGACGGGCCAAACGGCTGATCCACATCCGCTGTTTGATTCCCAAAACTATCTGAGGCAACTTGGTGATGCACAAATCGACATTCCGTTGCTAGAACACTTCTTGAAATACAACAACGAGAATCAGATCTCACCCAGTGTATTTTTTGATACCAAGAAGTATTTATTCGCAAATCCGGAAGTCTCGCCTTGCGGTTTCGTTGGCCTGTATCATTACGTTCGTTATGGGAAAATGCAGGGACGGAGCCTGTATATCGATCAAGCGTTGATTGGCCAGGTGTTTCAACGGCGTGAACAGCTCGGCTACGATTGGTTATTGGATAGTCCGCAACGCGAAGTGCGATTTCTGGCAAGCATATTGGGGATGGATCCTGGTAAACCCACGATCGTCATTTCAGCCAACAATGGCGATTCGGAATATCAAGCAATTATCCAGCAGATTTCGAGGGAACTTGGCGAAGTCTATGAAGCCAATGTCGTGCATGTCTTTGGTTTCCACCCACAGGATTCAGATTCGTTCACGCCTTTCGGCCCGACCTTTTGCCTCAACTGGGACGACTCCAAAAGTGTCGACCATGAATATCAACTTGAGTGTGCTGAAGCGACGCTCAAGAATCTCGACGCCGTTGGTTTGATCTACTTTGACTGCCACCCGAGTAAGACGCTTTGCTGGCTGAGCGATATGGGCATTCCGATTCATGCGGTCATTCCGAGCATCAAATCAAATGAGTTTCAGCAAATCGTCTCTAGCCTCTGCGAGACGTGTGAGACGCTTAGTATTCCGGCAAAGTACGAGAGCCGGATCAATGAGTTCAAATACGAGCAACAAGCCAAACTAACGTTTGTCGACAGCGATTTCAATGCAATTCAGGATCCGCAAACGGCTCTGACGTCACCGGCCCAGATCAAGGACCAAATGGGTCTTGAACGCGACTCGTTGTTGATCGTTGGTACTGGCGACATTGGATACCGATGCGGATTCGACCGCTTCGTCTCAGTCGCAAGTTCGACGCTCGCCGAGTCAAAGAACAAGAGAATCCAGTTTTTATGGGTTGGCCAATTGTCCACCCATGACACGCAGGCAATGAGCATGATAGAAGAACTCGATCAAGCTCAACTGGGTGACCAGGTGCTGATATGTGAGGACCCATCGTTGGCACAGGATGCGATCAATTCAGCAGATATCCTGCTCATGACACATCGTGGAAACTCAGAAAATGTTCCGATCGGAAGCTACCTGGATGCCGGACGGCCGATGATCTGGTTCAAAGGCCATTCGCTGGTCGACCGTATCATGGCCAATGATCCATGTGAAGTCTCGCCAGGCAACATGCCGAAGGCGCTTCGCTTAATTGATACGCTGTTCGAAGACCGCAATTTCAGCATCTCGCTTCAGAATGCCAACCGGCAGCGACGTGAGAAATCAACTTCTCTATCGGATTTTGTGTACTCGTTGACGAAACCACTCGCCCTGAAAACATTGGAGGGCGCTGAAAAATTACTATCGACGGACGAGCCACAACACATCCTCAAAATGCCTGCGTTGGTTCGAGGCTCCCGAAAGCGTCGACGAGTCGTTTTTACAGCGCCTAACTGGCAGATCAGCGGCGTTAACACTTTCATCGAAACGCTGGTTAACGAATTGAATAAACTTGATTTCGAAGCCGTGGTTCTGTTCACGACGACCAAACCGCTGACCGAACAAAAATCGCTGTTACCTGACATGCCTTATCAAGCGTTAACTCATACGCCAAACCTAAAGCCCTTGTTGCGACGGCAATTATTGAAAAAATACCTGGCTGCGATGGCGCCGTGCGTGTTCGTTCCGAGCTACGACTACAATTCGTCGACGATAACACCTGAACTTCAAGACAATATTGCGACGCTCGGCGTGTTACACAGTGACGATCCTCAACACTATGTTCATGGCTATCGGATGGGGCCGTACTGGGATCAAATCGTTTCCGTCAGCAGTACGATCGAGAAGAACCTGCTCGCTCTCAACGCCTCGTTCCAGGAAAAATCGACCGTGATTCGATATGGAATTCGGGATCAAGAGAAATCGATCCAACCAAGGCCGGCTGACGCCAAAGAAAAGTTGCGAGTCGTGTACACAGGGCGAATTATCCAGCAGCAAAAGCTGATTTTCGATTTTGTGAAAGTTGCCGAAAGACTAAACGACTATCGCAACCAAATCGAGTTGATTTTTGTTGGCGATGGCCCCGACTTTGACGAATTCCAAAACCAGATGGACCCGTACGTGCGTTCTGGTCTGGTCGACCTGATGGGGCGTATCAAGCCAGATCGAATTAACGAAGTTCTCCTCTCAAGCCACGTGTTTGCATTGACATCCGAGTTCGAAGGATTACCGCTCTCCATGCTTGAAGCACTTTCAGCCGGACTTGTTCCGGCCGTCACCGACATTGAAAGTGGGATTGGTGAAATTTGCGTTCACGAAAAGAACGCGATGATCTCGCCCATCGGTGATTCAAAAGCCCTGTCTGACAACCTGCTGAAACTGGCCAACTCGCCTTCGCTATTCAATAGTCTCAGTCACGCATCGCGCGCGACATTTATCAAGGAAAAGCTACGAGCCGTCGATATGGCGGAACAATACGCGGTTGTGCTGGACAAAATGTTCGACCAGATTAGTGAGGCAGGATGTGAAAGAACAGAAAAACTCATTTACTGTCCTGGTATTGAACGCCTGTTAAACGTTGCGTAACCACGATTCATTCTACGGCCAATCTCCATCACGGTGCAAAATGGACAAACAATTAATTGCTTTGGTCTCTCGTCAACGAAGTGGAACCAACGCGTTACGGGCTGTCATTGGCTCGCATCCTGACATCTTCTGTTTTGAAGAGGTACTCAATCCCGAACAACATTACCTTGAACACGAGTGGAGTTACTTCCGTTTCATCCAGGAAAATCACACCCTCAAAGATTTGCATCCCGAAAATCACCTCAATGTATTTAACAATTTCTTACATCATCTTCACGGCTTGCACGACAAGCCAATGACGTTGATCGATCTTAAATACAATACGTGTGCCCATGTAGGCGCGAATTTTATCTCGTTAACGCGTTTGCCATTGTTTGCGTGGTTAAAGCTATACCAGATTCCAGTCATTCACCTAAAACGATCGAATTACCTGCGCGTCGCGCTGTCACAGGAAATGGCGAATCAACGCGGCGTTTGGCACGATCGAACGGGTGAAGAACGCGTCAATGTGACCAACGTTCATATGGAGATGTTCGAGGAACGATACTGGCTGCGCCAGATGGAGCTATGGAAACTGGAAGACAAAGTGGTATCAAGCACGTTTGACGACTACACCAAGTTATTTCCGCTTGAATACGAAGACATGTATCCGCAGATGAACCAACCCATCAATCCAGCGACAGTGGAAGGCATTGCCGAACTATTGGGCGTGGACAACCAGTTTGAAACCGAAACCTGGTGTACCAAATCGACTCGCCGGCCCATGTGGGAAGCAATCTCAAACTGGAATGAGGTCGTCGAGATCCTGAGCGGCACTGAATTCGAATGGCAACTTCAAGATGAACCAATGTACCGCGGGATCACTGAGGTCGTAGCAGACAAAAAGAAAGTCAAGCTGATGACCGCCAGCGCGCTGTTGAGGCGTCTGACAGCTTAGGTCCGAAAGCAGGGCCCTACGACCTTCATCTACAAGGTTCGTGACGATTGTCGCTGAGCAATAATGGCGATGCCGCCTTGTTTGTGACGTGTTAAGAGTACGGTCAGGCGTTTGTTGCCGTCGAGCTTCATTCGAGCAAACTGGTCGGTCAACAATTTCTCGGCGCCTCGGTTCTTGACTTCAATTTGCCCAACGTCCAAACGTGACAATTCGTTGGCCACAATTCTAGTGTTCAAAGTGGTAACTCTGATCACCTTGTATCGGGTTAACAACGATGTCGACAAACGATTGTTACCGGTCAAGTAGGCGACAGTCGGAGCCAATCGGGCGAGTCGACATCGATTGCCGATGGTGTCCGTGAGTTTTGCGGCCAGTACCGAAGGATGGGGTTCGAAAATATATTGCCCGATCTCTTCAGCAACAACAATCGTTTGATCGATTTCGTCAATACCGACGGAAATCTGCTCAACGGAACCGTCCCGGTTTACGCAGGTAGCGGTCAATGCGCCTGGTCGAGACACCGTTTCACCGCACCACAACACCTGTTGTTTGCATTCTCTTCGATCACCTATCCACTCTCGCTCAACACTGTTTGGCAAATTGCCTGGTTCAGGCGATGCGGGTGCCATTTTGATGGCCAAATTACCTGAGGACAGACGGTTGAGAATTTCAGCAATGCTGGGAGAAAAGAAGTTCGACTGCACAGTACGTCCATGCGCGCGTCGATCCGGATCGATGTGAACTGCCTCAAAACTTGACAAGTTGTAATCGTCAAAATCAGATTCCACAATTTCGGCATGCCCGGCAACCTTGGCCGCAACCAGGTTTTGTTGCGCATAAAGACAGACCAGCGGATCATTATCGACGCCAACCGTTTCGCAATCAGCATCGCGATTCGCCAGGTACATCAAGTCACCACCAATTCCACAGCAAATGTCCGCAATTCGCTCGAATTTGACAAACCGTTTTGCTTTGTATTCAGCGATCAACGCACTTGTGGCTTGCTCATAGCCTTTTCGGGTCAAAAACATTTCTTCGGCAAACGGAAACTTTTTCCGGGCCTTGATTCTCAACTGGGCCAACTCGAGGATAATCGCACTGCGGGCCGGTGTCGTTTGTTTACGAAGCGATTTTGCGATTCGAACGACGTTGGTTTTGTCTAAAATCGCCTCTTGACAGCGTTTTATGAGCGGCGCAGCATCCGACGAAACCAACCAGTAGTAGTCCTCGCGAGTCGCTGTGTTCATTTTTTCCGCTAATTGCGTTAAGTCTGCTTGAACCGTGTGCCTATCTTTTCCAAGATAGTGACATGGTTGATCAACTGCAGGAATTGGTGTTGTTTTTGCGTCTGGCGCAGGCGTTCAAAAATCGTCTGCAGATGTCCGATCGCGATCGCGCATTGGTCCTTGCCGGCACCTATGCGGCGATGCTTCAAATGAAACCCGTCGCCGAATTCTGCCGCACGGTAATATTGCAGAATAACCACGGCCACATGCTGAGGAAATGGCCTACTTTCGGACAAGCGATTGAAGAACCTGATTTCGGAACCTTTTTGAAGCAGGTTCGGCGTCGATTTCCAACCGAACGAGCGGAAATACTACTCCAGGAAATGGGTTATGAGTGTGACGTGCGTCGCACGGATCACGAAACGGAAGAGGAATATGTTGCCGCCGTGATGGGTGTCGATACAGAATGGCTCCGCGAACATTTCGGCTAATGCGTGTCGAACGGACGTAGTGCGTGTCGAACGGACGTAGTGCGTGTCGCACATGTAATGCGTTCGTGGGGCTCTGATTGCCGGGCGAAACCGACGAAAAGACGCCAAACTTAAATCAACCGTGCTCTAGAAAACTTCTGAAGCTGGCCAAAAATTCGTTGTGTCTTGGACAATCGTTCCAAAATAGACGTCGGATTCATGGCTTTTACTGGTTTTGATCGCAACGGGAGCATTCTCAAAGCCATCTTGAATTTCGCCCGAAACATTAGTTGGGCCAGTTATTTCCATGTTCCTTCAAAATTGCCCGAGCGAGGCATCGTGTGAGACGTCTATTTATGCCTTTGTTATTGGTTGCGGCGATCGGCTTTCCAATCTGGCACGTCTTGAGCCCCAAACCGTGGGAAGAAACGCTCGATCCCCCCACCAGTGTTAACGGATTCGACAACCGATTTCCGTCCACTCAATACTCGACGGCGCCCATTTCCGTCTATTCTCAAGCGTCGTATTCGAACCCCGCATCTTCGGCTGGGTACGGATCTTTCACCAATCCAGCGATGCCCAAAAAGTTGCTGACCCATTCGAATTTCGGAGGAACGAAAGGAGGCGTTTTTTTGCCTCACACGCTTTCGGATGTGGGCACAGGACGCTCAACTCTGGTTTCCAATGAAGTATTCCAAGCGATGGGTGGGACAACATTCGCCTTCCCAGGTGACGCCAGCGGACCTGATTTATCGGCCCCGCCGATGGAATTTGTACCGATAACCAATCTTGAAGAGATCATACGCTTCGACGTCTCGCAGACCTGGGTAAAACAGCGATGGCCACGTGTTTCGACCAGCCCCAGTGAGCATGGTCTTCATGGGCTGAGAGTAGCGTTGGTAACCGGAACCAATACCACCGACTTGCACGGCTCATTGACTTACTATTTCGATGTCGACCAGCGAGTTCAACGCATCACTTTTCGAGGATTTACGGGCGATTCGACCAGGCTCGTGCAGCTGCTTTCACAAAAGTATCGGTTTCGCGTTGAGCCGACCCACTTCGCCGGACTCTATGTGGCGAAAAAACGCAACGTCGCGTCAAGCGGGCTGGTTATGAAGCACCCTGTGGTTATTCGACCTGATAATCCAGCACAGCAACTCGCACTGGCTTTGGAGATCAATAATCCCAAAGGCCCGTTCGGATTGAGCGCCAGTTTTCAATCAGTGATCGCCGAAGCATCGAATTCGCAGTAACTCGGATGGTTGCTTTCAGACGAAGTTTTTTGCCGCCTATTTTTGGCTTTCGTTTGAGTGACAATTTATCCACGATTTTGTCGCGCGGCACGAAATGAACAACGTTCGTATTTCTGTCGGTTTTTACTAATCAACGCGCCGAAATCTCTCGCATTTAAAAGAACTTGTTTCTTTTTTTGAATCAAAGGTTTGACAGAGTAGCTAGCAGTCATAGAATCTGACTCCCACACCACTTTCAAACAATTCGATTTGGTTTCTCAAACTCAAATTCGAATCAGAATACATGATGGACGCAGACGGGTGATTGACACGATTTCAATTATCCTGTTGCGAAAGGAGAGTCAGGAGTGACTTTGTCGGTAAACCAAATGCCGGATTCACCGGTACGCCCAGGAAACTGTAATGCAAGTCGATTGATTGCAGCTCAACTCTTGAATGAAGTCGGAAAGACTCGATTTGAAACCTGGTTTGGCGACGCAAGTTGTTTTTCGGTGGTTAATGGTTGTGTTCGAATTACCGCACCTCACAATTTCGCACTGCAACGGCTTCAAAATAAATTCAAAACGGAGGTCCGACAAGCTGTGGATCGAGTCTGTGGTCCGCAATACACGATTGCCTACGTCGAAGAGATGACTTGCCCGGAACCCTCGGTTTCTCTTCCATCGTTTTCCAGCGCTAGTTCACCGCCAAAAACATCCGCAAGTTCCACTCCGTCACGTCCCGTCCTCCAAAACCAACGTAGGTCCAAAGGAATCGATTCGTTTTGGTTTGGCGAAGAAAATCGCCTCGCCAGCACCAGTGTCGAGCAAATGTTTGCCCAGCTCGGACAGTTTTCACCGCTCTTTATCTACGGACCCACTGGATCAGGCAAGACGCATCTGTTGGAATCGATAAGCAACGACGTGCGCAAACGGCTTCGACGACAGAGGTGTATTTTTCTTTCCGCAGAACAGTTCACGAATTACTTCGTCCAGGCATTGCGGGGAGGCAGTGGTCTCCCCGTATTTAGACGAAAATATCGTGACCTCGATTTGTTGGCGATTGACGACATTCAGTTTCTGGCGGGTAAAAAGGCGACGATCGCCGAGTTTCAATTTACGATCGACAACTTGAATCGAATGGGAAAACAAGTCGTTCTTTCAAGTGACCGCCCGCCTGTGGAACTCAGTAATCTCTCGCCTGATTTGACTGCTCGATTGACATCAGGCCTCATTTGCCCACTACGGTATCCCGGCTTCGAGGGCAGAATGAAGATCACGAAGCAAATCTGCTCGGAGAGGAATTTTTCGATTCCTGAAGATGTTCTCGAGCTTGTTTGCGAACGTCTGAAAAACGATGTAAGACGATTGTCTGGTGCCGCAAATCGGCTCCACGCAGCTCGTGTGGCAACCGGACGTCAGGTAACGATTGAGGTGGCCAGCCGCATCCTTGGTGACCTGTTCGCTGTCACAGGTGCCACAACCTCGCTGCTCAGCATCGAAAAAGCGGTTTGCGAATTCTGCCAAATCAAACCGAACGAATTGAAATCCACGAGCCGAAAAAAGAGGATTTGCACTGCCAGAATGCTAGCAATGTATCTTTCTCGCCAATACACCTCCTCTGCATTTTCAGAAATCGGCGACTATTACGGCGGGCGCAGCCACAGTACGGTGATTGCGGCTCAAAAGAAAGTCAACAATTGGCTGGTTTCAAATCAGGAAATATCGCTCCCGCACGCGGCTTATGAGGCAAAAGAACTCGTCAAACGAATTGAGCTAAACCTTCGAATTGGGTAATCGGCGACCCAAACTCAATAAAGCTCCTTTTTTAGCAAACTGCCGCGCGATTTGTGCTGGCACTCGTTTACGTTCCTAGAGAATGAACTGAAGGATGCCGATGAAGTCCCCCAGACGGCCGATTTGACTTGAAATGACCGTTCTTGAGGCGGCTTTTGTCAAAGGCGAGATCTCCCAACTTGCCGAATCAAGTCAACTGCCTGAAATGGGTACAGATTGTTATTGACGACTGAAAACAATCGCTTCAATATGCCCATGGTAAAGGATTGCCGGTACGAGTTTGGCGGGAACCGACAGGGTCCCTCCAAACGATCAAACACGGCCAAGTTTTGATTGCCGCTGACCCAGAGTTTCACGGATGAAAGCATTCGCACAAGCGATACTATTATCGCTCCGCTACAAATGGACGATTATCGGTTCGATCCTATGTTCGTTCCTCGTTGCCGTGCTCTGGAGCGCGAGCATTTCGACTGTATTTCCGGTGGTCAAGATCGTACTTGAGGGCAAGACGGCTCAGTCGTGGGTTGAAGAAGAAATTGATAACGCCAAAAGAAGTAGCTTAAAGCTCGAAGGCGAAATCAAAACGCTTGAGGCCAGCCTTGGGAACCTTGGGAAACAAGAAGCAGTCATTCTGCAAAACTCAATTGACCTGAAGAAGGATCGACTTGAGGGTGAGCGAAAAGCGATCGTTCGATTCAAAAAGTTTCAGCCTCATATTGAGAAATGGGCTCCAGACTCGCCGTTCACAACACTTGTTTACGCCATGATCTGGCTGTTGACGACATCGATCCTGAAAGGGCTGATGCTTATTCTGTGCGCCATCCTGGTTGCTCGAGTCGCCAGTGCAACTGTAATGGACATGCGGCGCATTTATTACCGCCGAGCGCTTGAGCTGGATCAATCCAGAATCGATAAGTTAGGCGCGTCCAATATGATGACGCACCTGTCTCACAACATGTTGATGGTCACCGGCGGACTCAAGGCATTCTACGGAAAATGCGTTCGTGAACCGCTAAAAATGATTGTTTGTCTCTCCGTTGCAGCGTCGATTTCGTTTCCGCTGTTGTTGATGTCACTGATTGTTGTACCTGCGGGAGCATTCATCATTCATAGCGTCTCACGCCGAATGAAGCGTGCGACACAGTCGGAGATGGAAGGCATGTCGGATGTCTTTCAAACGCTAATTGAGACTTTCAAAGCAATCAAGACCGTGCGAATTTTCAACCGTGAACGAACCGAACGAAAACGATTTCGCAGCAACGCTTCGACGCTTTACCGAATGCAACTGAGAATTTCGTTCTACGATTCGATGCTCCGACCGATTACTGAAGTCCTGGGCATTATTTCAATTGCGTTATCAGTTCTGGCAGGCGCCTATCTAGTCCTGAATCGCGAGACCCATTTGTTTGGCATTCAGATTAGCCAAAGACCGATCGACGCGAGCATGTTTGTGTTATTTTACACGATGTTAGGTGGTGCCAGCGATCCGGCCAGAAAGATGAGCGAGACGGTAAATGTTCTCGTCCGGGGTGGAACGGCTTGTGAAAACCTGTATCGAACTTACAACGTCGAAGCCAAAGTTTCGTCGCCCGAAAACCCAGTTCCCGTTCCGCTTCATCAAGAAAACATTGTTTTTGAAAACGTATTTTTTGCGTATTTACCGAAACAACCCGTGCTCGAACGAATCAATCTCGAGGTTCCTTTTGGACAAAAAATTGCGATCGTAGGCGGCAATGGCTCTGGAAAATCGACACTCATGAATTTGCTGGCTCGATTCTATGACACTAATCGAGGTAGAGTCCTTATTGACGGCTACGATGTCAAGCAGATGAATCCCAAAAAACTTCGACGTCAAATCGCCTGGGTAACACAGGATTCGGTCCTGTTCGGGGGAACGTTGTGGGAAAATATTGCTTACGGTGCCCGTGATGCGTCTGAAGAGGAAATACTTGCGGCCGCGCGTGTCGCCCGAATTGATAAGTTCGTCGATCAATTAGCAGATGGCTATCACACCAACGTTGGTGACGACGGAAAACTTCTCTCTGCCGGGCAACGACAGCGAGTTGCGTTGGCTCGAGCTGTCTTGGCGAACCCGCGAATTCTCATCCTTGATGAAGCGACGAGCCAAATGGATGGCCAGACCGAATCCTTCATTCATGAAGCCATGAAAGAGTTTATGGCCAATCGCACCACTTTCATCGTCACACATCGACAAAGCTCGTTGAGCCTTGCCGACCGTGTCATTGTGATGCAGCTGGGCAAGATTGTTCATGACAGCACCGTAAGCGAAGCCATGATCAACTCCAGCGACTTTCAACTATTGTTCTCCAACAAGAATAAAGCGGCCTAATTTTCGCTAGCAATCGATATTCTGAACCAGGAAAGTTCAGATTGAATTTCTAAACGTTGATCTTTCCTGGTGTTGGGGATGTTGTTACTCTCTTGCAGCCAATTTTGAATAATGGTAACCCAATGCTTACTGGTTCAAGGACGAACACCCAATACGGGTTAATCGATTCAAAATGTTAACTTTCAAAGAATTCATAATTTGCGAACACGAAGACGAGCATGACTTGAGTTGCCACCGCCTAAACGTGTCGCGCAACGATGCCCGCTGTCAGTTCACTTTGCCGCGTTTGGATACGCGAGAAAGTGAGCTGAAATAAAGTGGGAATGCTTTCACAAATGACTGGTCGCAAACTTCGATTGTTTGGCAGTAAGCAGAATACCACCCAAGATTTGCGTCCACGAGTTCTTTTTGTGTCACACGAAGCCACTCGAACAGGCGCTCCCAAGATCATTCTCAACCTGCTCAAGCATTTTACGGATCACTGCGACTATCAAGTTGAAACCATTTTGCATTCGGGTGGCCACCTCGCAGAGGATTTCCAAGACTATTCAACTGTACATTGTTTGAATTTGCCATGTCAGCAAAGCGCCGACCTGCGCAAGAAAGTTCGACGGATCGTCCAGCGTAAAAAGGACAACCATCCTATATTGGCGATTTGCAATAGTATGGAGTCCCGTTTTATCGCCGAGATTCTCTCCGAAATGGAGATCCCTGCGATCAGCCTCGTTCACGAATTGCCATCGTCCTACACGGAAGAAGATTATCAGATTGTCTACAACAGCTCCGGCAAAGTCGTGTTTCCAGTTCAAGCTGTGCGCCACGAAGCGGAACAAAAACTGCCCATTCCGTTTGGCAAATCAGTCGTCTTGTCTCAGGGACTCTTAGACGCTGATTTTGGCAAGCGAATTACCCGGGAATCAGCTCGTGAACGAATCCGTCGAGAATTGGATTTGCCTGACGACGCGTTCATTGTTCTCGGCTGCGGGACGTTGGATCTGCGCAAAGGCATCGATCACTTTGCCGTAATCGCCCGTCGCGTCGTCCAACTCAACAAGAACCAGTCTCCCATCCACTTCGTCTGGGTTGGTGAAGGACCACGTTGGACTCATTCGACTTACCATTACGTTCAGCTGGACTTGGACAAGACGCCCGCCCGAGATTTTGTGCACTTTATTGGAGAACGAGAAAACGTCGAACCCTACTTTGTCGGCTCGGATGCATTTTTGATGTCTTCACGAGTCGATCCGTTTCCATGTGTCATTCACGAGGCGATGGCAAGTGGCTTGCCCGTGATCACTTTTGCCAACTCGGGAGGCGCACCCGAAGCCGTTGAAAATGGTGCGGGCTTCGTCGTTCCGTATGCCGATTACGAACAGTCCGCCAGTATCATTCGAATGTTGGCGACTCAGCCAGAAATGGCAACCGGCGTTCGAGAATGTTCTCTGGAGCGAATCGAAACCCGTTACTGTTTCGAAGAGTACGCCCACAAGATCATCGACTTGGCCGAAAGCGTGCTCGGCGCGCGGTTGCGAACGGTCCGTCAGCAACACGTCATCCGCGCCGCTGCTTGAAAGAGGGCACCGTCTTTTGCGGGACTCAAGAGAATTTGGGTGACCTCGTCACTCCATGCAGCTTGTGACTTCAAACAGCAGGCCGGAACACTCTACCGCTCTTTAATTCACTCGTCGGCTACCGGAAATTCCAAGCTACGCTCGTTATTGCCGGGCTTTACGCAAAGCGTTGCCAACCTACAACAATTCCTGATATACATCCGCCAAGCCGCGAGCCATGCTGATATCAGACAAGTGTTCGCGTTGGCGTTGTAACGAACTTTGGCTCATCGCCAACCATCGTTCCCGATCACCGACGAGCGATTCGATTTTGTCAGCCAGGTCGTCCGCCGAACCCGGCTCAAAAATCAAGCCATCGATTCCATCCCGAACGGCTTCCGGAATGCCTTCAACACGACTGGCAACGACTGGAACGGCGTTTGCCATGGCTTCGAGGACAACCATCGGAAGGCCTTCACCATAGAGACTCGGCAGGACGAACAAGTCCGTCTCATTGAGCTGAGCATTGACGTCGGTTTGGAAACCCGTCCAAGTGACCCTGTCTTCTACATCCAATTGTTCCACCTGCTCCATGATTTCGGTTTCATAGCTGGGTGTCTCGAACGGCCCGACAGCTCTTAAATGGACATTGATGTTTCGCGTTTTCAGAATTGAAAGTGCACGCAGCAACACTTCCATTCCCTTCCGAGGCCGAAAAAGGGCCATCGTTCCCAACGTCCACGGTTCCACAGGCGTCGAACGCGGAGGCAGATCTTTAATCGTCGCTACCCCGTTGCTGACGACCGTCAATTTTTCGGGATCGTGGCCCAGTTCAATCATATATTTTTCCAGGCTGTTCGAGACGCAGATCATTTTGTCAACGCCGCGAAGATTCCAGGATTCGATCCAGGTATTCAGTCGATTCTTGATCGACTGATTCGAATCCTTGCCAACCGGGCTATGGACGTGATAAACAAGCGGGCATCGCAACTGCTTGGCGGCCAGCCGACCGATCATCAATGTTCGAGGTGTATGCGCGTGTAAAATGTTGAATCCATTTTCACGTGCGATATTCACGATTTTGGTGACTTTGAAAATATCGAACTTCGAACGCATCGAGACTTCGAACAGTTGGCAATCTTGAGCCTGTCTGATACGCGGAAATTTGTCTGGTTTGAGGCACACAAAACCAACTTCAAATCCGAAGTCGGGTAAGGCCATGCCAAGCAGATCCTGAACTCGTTCGGCTCCAGAAAAATGCTCTCCATTAATCAGATGCAAGACTCTTGCCTGGTTTTGGATGGATGTATTGGCGAGGGCAGGGGCGTCCAGTTCAGTGGTTTTTACGATCACAATTCACTCTCTTGAGAAAATGGCCTGACTCATCACCGATTAAAGATGCCTGGCCGCCAGGATAGTGTGTTTTTAAAACCTGAATTGACTAGTCTGTAGTGCTGGCTTTAGCCGGAAAATTCCGCCTCAAGCCGGGACTACAAACATGTAGTTTTCAATTTTGACGGTCCACGAGTACAGGTGCCTGGATCAGCAGGCCTAATATCGGAACGGCTCAGTTTCTCGCAAAATGTAGGTCATCGAAAAAACCGATTCGAGAATGGATTGACCTGCATCGGCTTCGATTCAATCGAGTTGACACACTAGCGGCATAACCGCTACGACTGATTCCAACCCAACTCGCATTCGCCCCACTGACCGTTGTTTTCATCCACAGCCACGATGATTGTCTCGAGGTTGTCCCCTAGTTTATCCCTCGTGGTGGCAATCAACTGTTTTCCAATCCATTCAGCGATCAATTCAGCAGTCGTATTCTGGATTGGCAGCAAAACACAATCATCGACTGGAAAAATCCATCGTTTGGATTCGAACCGAACTTCAATCTCTTCACCCGTTTGGCAAACCTGGATGGTTGGGTGCTCGGTCGGGAGCAACATATGATGATCCAGTCGGCCAACAATTTCTGCCAACGCATCGCGAAGCGCAATGAAGTCAACCACATATCCGTTTTCGTCGAGCGGGCCAATTACTTCGCACCTCAGCCCGTAGTTGTGCCCATGCAGAGTTTCACAAATATTGCCGTTAAATGTAATGAAGTGAGCCGAGCTGAAAACGAGCTGCTCTTTTTGCAGGCTGACTCGAAATTGATTCTGTTCCATGTGACTAGTTCTTTTGAGATATATTCAATTGACCGTTGCACAAACCAACGAAAATCCCTGCCGCGATCACATCCGCAGTTGTGCCCGGGTTACGACGATGCCCGTCGCTTCGTAACCAAAAATCCAAATCCCCAACGGCAGACCAGAATGATTCATTACCTCGCTCCAATTGGTCAATCGCCTTCTGAGCCAGAAATTGTGAATGCTGGGCAACGTCCAAACCGTTTTTCCTTGCGATCAGAGAGTCAGGGTAGACGGACATCAGTTTCACGTGGGCATAGATAATCGCCTGGCTGATTTCTTCAAAAAGTTCCTGCCCTTTTATCAGGTGGTCTAAGCTGTCTTGGAAAACTTGTTCGAAGCCATTTGCAAACTGCCTGGCAATCAAGTCCCGATCTGCCGCAAAAGTCATCGCCTCGATCAAATCGTCGGGCGATTCATCGTTGACGTCGTGCTGGGGCGAGTCCTGGATTCCGCCAGGCGTGGCCAACCGAATCGCTGCGTAAGTCGCTCGACAGTCGTTCACATCCAGGCTTTCCAGTAATTCTTTGAGGCCGTCTCGAGACAGCGACTTTTGCTGACCGAAAGACTTGGCAAGTGGACAAAGAAGTAAGATCAGGCCGAGGTTTGTGTTCGTTCCAACTACAGATTTCGTTTGCGAAACAGACTCGTAAATCGTTTGCCCCAGCCCACCCTTGCTCGAATCGATCACGTTTCCCAACACGACGGCGCTTACGGCAAAGTCAAAAAACGTAACGTCTTCAAAATC